>NZ_JBLWWF010000005.1:0-240813 GCF_048268085.1 Neptunicella sp.
TTTACTAAATATAAGATGCTCATTATCTCTCCAAGAATTTAACGCCCGCATAAGAAGCGGAGCAAATTGGACGAGTTTTGCGTCGTTGTTCTTTGCAAAAAGTCGGCCCATTTGTGTAGTCTGACTTTATGCGATTGTTATAACTCACTTACCATTTTATTAAATATATCAGGTGGATCAGGGTATATTTCTTGGCGTTTATTCGACCTTATTACCTGCCCGTATTTATTAAAAGTTAATTCAATAGTTTGATACTGAGTAAACACAACCTTAGTTGATTCGTTTGGTTTATCAGGGGAAGGCATAACTCGTTCAACAGGCTGCCCCGTATCTTTCGAAGATAAGTTTATAAATGTTGCAACTAACTCCGATTGGCCTTCAATGAGCTTTGAGTAATTTAACCTGATACCGAACAGAACTAGCTTTTTAGGATCAACATCAATGTATTTGCTATCTACAAAGCTTCTGGCTTGTTCCTCAATGAGATTTTCATCCAGCTCCGCTAGATTCCCAAATTCAGCAGACATTGAAAAGAACGAAACAAAAAGTAGTAAAGCAATCTTAAATCTATTCACCAAATTTCTCTGTGAGTTATAACGCTCCGCTAAACGGCGAGCGTTAGCGAGTCCGGTGGAGGCCGCGGTTTTTGCGGCCAGAACAAATTTAAGCGGCTTGTTAAATGGTTTTTTCAATTGTTTCGCCATTTGGATTTATATATTGGATGCCACTGAATGTTTTAGATGTGCCTGACCACTTTGCTTGTACAACTACCGGAAGCTCTAAGTTATTGCTAACAACAAATGACTTTAACCTTGCTAAATCTTCAGCGTTGGGCTCGGCAATACCGTACCAAAAAGAATACCATTGATCGCCAGCGATAATATTAAAAGCCTCGGAACCATCGTAAAACCCAAAACAAGATTTGCCATTGGCAAATTTAAACTCAGATAATTCTAGTTCAATTACGTGCTCTGAGAAATCAGGGTGATTATCTGGGATTACATGTTCAAACGCATCAAAACCCTCTTCATCGTTTTGGTAAAAACACCAACGATGAGCTTTTAAATCTTCGACGGTTATATCTTCTATTGCTTTAGGTTTGCACATTTCCTTTGCCATTTAACGCCGCGCTAAACGGCAAGTAGCACTTGGCTAAAATCAGCGAGGTACGAGCGCGAGCCAAGTGTTACGCGTCCGCCTTTTTAAGCGCATTGTTATAAGCACCTTGCTTGATTGCCAAATATTGCCCCTTCATATGGCGCAAGTGTTTGTATGTAGGTTATTGAGCTAAATGCGCTTCTAGTACTGAGAAAACGTTTTGAAGGATTAATTGCTTGAAATTTGCCTACAATCCTAACCAGTTTACCTTCGTATGCATCGTTTAACCTCTTAACTTGGGCTTCAGCATTTTCACTATCATAAGCTACTACCACAGCTTCAAAGGGCTGAGAAATACCATTTTCAAAAGCGCGCGCAATGTAACTTGCTTGATCAAGGTAAAGACGACCACCTTCAAACTCAATGCTAAGCACACCTACTGTTTGAATGCATTTTCCGTCATATTTTTCAGATGACGTTAGCAAACTTACGAAAGGCACTTTTTCAACAGCAACACTAGAAAATGCTGTCATCAATAAAAATATGCTGAGAAATTTACTCATATATAAAAGTGCTTATAACAACTTAATAGAAGGAATTAATCCCGTATTCGTGCCGGGTGAAATTCCTTCTTTCCTGATTTAGTTTTCTGACCATACTCTGGATATTTAACTAAATCAATTTCTTAGATACACATCATTTATGAGTCAAAAAACAAACAAGGCTTTTGACCCGCAAGTTTTTGAAAAACCCTCAAACCTAAACTACTGTATATAAATACACATTAATTTAGGATTAATCATGGCTTCCCAATTTTTAATTTATGTCGGTGAATTTATGCTTACGCGCCGATATGCCAAACGTACCATTAGTACTTATTTGTATTGGATTAAGTTTTTTATTTTGTTTCACCATAAACGCCATCCCAATGATATGGGTGATGCCGAGGTGGAGTCTTTCTTGAGTTATTTGGCTAATGAGCGTCATGTTGCAGTTAAAACACAAGCAACAGCATTAAATGCCATTTGCTTTTTATACCGTCAGATCATTCGCAAGCCGTTGTCTCAAGATATGCAATTCAACCAAGCAAGAACAGCACAAAAGTTACCCGTAGTTTTAACAACTCAAGAAGTTTACCAGTTACTCTTACACATTAATCCGCAACATAAGCTGTTAGCTCAGCTAATGTATGGTAGTGGATTGCGTCTGATGGAGGCGGCACGGTTACGCGTTCAAGATATTGATTTTGATTATCTTTCCGTTATGGTTTGGCAAGGAAAAGGCAATAAAAACCGTCGCACAACCTTAGCCACAGAAATGGTTTCGGCACTCAAAGAGCAAATGACTCAAGTGCAGCGCTATTTTGATTTTGATCTTCAAAATCCAGATTATGCCGGTGTTTGGTTACCCTACGCGTTAGCCAGAAAATATCCTGCTGCACCAAAACAACTGGGATGGCATTACCTCTTTCCTTCAAGCAGGCTCAGTATTGATCCTGAAAGTCATTTACATCGTCGTCACCATATTGACGAAACAACAGTACGCAAAGCGATTAAGTCGGCGGCTTACAAAGCCGGGATAGAAAAAAGAGTCACTTGCCATACCCTTAGACACAGCTTTGCGACTCATCTTTTAGAATCTGGTGCAGACATTCGCACTGTTCAAGAACAATTAGGCCATTCTGACGTTAAAACAACTCAAATTTACACTCATGTTTTACAACGTGGTGGTAATTCGGTGATCAGTCCACTTTCCAGAATTATATAATCATCAGCCAATAAAAAACCCGCCGAAGCGGGTTTTTTATGTTTATGCTACAAGCAAAACAAACTGCATGTATTTCACGCTGGAAAAATCAGTATTGGCAAGACGTTATAAGCGTAGTGTAGGTTTTCTTCTACATGAGCGAAATAACAACGCCGCCAAGGCTGATTTTAACCAGTGAAATTACATCATGCCGCCCATTCCACCCATACCACCCATGCCGCCCATATCAGGCATGGCTGGTGCATCTTCCTTTGGTGCATCGGCAATCATACATTCGGTGGTGATCATCAGGCTGGCAATTGAGGCAGCAAATTGCAGAGCTGAACGAGTCACTTTAGTTGGATCCAGAATACCCATTTCCAGCATGTCGCCGTAAGTATCGTTACCGGCATTGTAACCGTAGTTACCAGAACCGTTTTTCACTTCGTTGGTTACAACAGAGGCTTCGGCACCGGCATTAGCAGCGATTTGGCGCATTGGCGCTTCCATTGCACGTAAAGCTAATTTAATACCGTGAGTTTGATCTTCGTTGTCACCTTCCAAGCCTTGCAATTTAGACGCGGCACGTACCAGGGCAACACCACCACCAGCAACAACGCCTTCTTCAACGGCTGCACGAGTTGCATGTAATGCATCTTCAACGCGGGCTTTTTTCTCTTTCATTTCAACTTCGGTGGCAGCACCGACTTTGATCACCGCAACACCGCCAGCTAATTTAGCCAGACGCTCTTGCAGTTTTTCTTTATCGTAATCTGAAGTAGATTCTTCGATTTGAGCACGAATTTGACCACAACGAGCTTCGATGCTGTCTTGTTCACCGGCACCATCAACGATGGTCGTGTTGTCTTTGTTGATAACAACACGTTTAGCTGTACCCAGATCTTCCAGAGTAACTTTTTCCAGTTCCAAACCGATTTCTTCAGAAATCACCGTACCGCCAGTTAGCGTAGCGATGTCTTGTAACATGGCTTTACGACGGTCACCAAAACCTGGGGCTTTAACCGCAGCCACTTTAACGATACCGCGCATGTTGTTTACGACCAATGTTGCCAGTGCTTCACCTTCAACATCTTCGGCAATAATCAGTAATGGCTTGGACGCTTTAGCAACGGCTTCCAGAGTAGGTAGCATGTCACGGATATTGGAGATTTTTTTATCTACCAACAGGATGAATGGGCTGTCCAGTTCTACTGTGCCATTTTCCTGATTGTTCATGAAATAAGGAGATAAGTAACCACGGTCGAATTGCATACCTTCAACCACGTCCAATTCGTTCTGTAACGCTTGGCCTTCTTCAACGGTAATAACGCCTTCTTTACCTACTTTGTCCATTGCTTCGGCAATGATTTGACCCACTTCGGTATCAGAGTTAGCAGAGATAGTACCTACCTGAGCAATGGCTTTAGAATCGGCACATGGAGAAGACAATTCTTTTAATTCAGCAACCGCAGCAATAACCGCTTTGTCGATACCACGTTTCAGATCCATCGGGTTCATACCCGCAGCAACGGCTTTTAAACCTTCGCTAACGATAGCTTGAGCTAATACTGTTGCAGTTGTAGTTCCGTCACCGGCTTCATCATTGGCTTTGGAAGCAACTTCCTTAACCATTTGAGCGCCCATGTTTTCGAACTTGTCTTCTAATTCAATTTCTTTAGCAACTGAAACACCATCTTTAGTGATAGTAGGCGCGCCAAAAGACTTGTCTAAAACAACGTTACGACCTTTAGGACCTAGAGTAACTTTTACCGCATTGGCTAATACGTTAACACCGGCCAACATCTTGGCACGTGCGTCACCAGAAAAACGAACTTCTTTAGCTGACATAATTAATTTCCTCTTTAAATTCTGTTTCTAACTGTGGATGAAAGGGCTGTTATTCAACTACAGCCAAAATGTCGCTTTCACTTAAGATAAGCACTTCTTCACCATCCAACTTCTCGGTTTTAACACCGTAGCCATCGTTGAAAATTACGATGTCGCCAATTTTTACATCAAGGGCTCTGACTTCGCCGTTATCCAATAAACGACCATTACCCACGGCAACAACTTCTCCGCGAGTTGATTTTTCTGCGGCAGAGCCAGTTAAAACGATACCGCCAGCAGACTTAGATTCCTGCTCTTGACGCTTGATAATTACACGATCATGTAAAGGACGGATTGCCATTTTCAAATCTCCTGAAAATTCCAGTAATTTCTAGTTAATAACCCCGCGATGCGGGAATTTGATGATGTAATGGCAACATTACCAATACACCGAAAATTTGTACTGCAAGACCAAATGGGGGTGTTACGGATGAACTCAAGGGGCAAACGATAAATTTTTTACAAAAATTTTATCGTTTGTGACATAAATCAACGTTCGGGCTTATCGGCTTTAGCTCCAGCAGTGAGTGCTAAACGCATTGCTTCCTCGACGCCAATATCCAGTGGTGTGAGTTTATCGCGATGAATATAAACGGTATGCCCGCCAATTTGATAACTCAACGGGATATACACACCAATGCGATCATCGCCGGGATACAAGCGCTGACCGGTTTTTTCACCAGTAATAAAACCGATGACCCGCATATCATTACCTACATCTACCGACACCACACTTTGCATCTCGCCATCGCGGCTAAGATTAAATACGGTAATAATGTCCTGAATCGCACCATAAACCGATTTAACCAAAGGTATTTTGATCAAAAGCTTATTGCCCAATCCAATTAACCAGCGAATGCCGTAAAGGTTGATCACCAACCCCACCAACAATAAAAAGATCAGGCCGGCCAATAATCCCATCCCGGAAAAATAATATTGTGCCGGTATAACCGGTTGCAGTAATGCCTCAAGCGTTGAAACCAGCCAATAAATAAAATAGATGGTTAACCCTAACGGCAGCACGGCCATTAAGCCCTTGAGTATTAAGGTCAGTAATTTATTCATTCAGATTTACGTCCTACATAGTTCTTCATTTTGTTGCCCCGCAAAGCGAGTCACTCGCCTTACATGTATTAGCTGTTTTACCTGTTACCACCAAATCAATAACCTTAACGCTAACTCCAACGCTGCAAAATTCCTAAGCCATCACGAATATAGCCAATTCGATCTGCGAGCGAAGTATCACGGGGTCGAATACCCAACTTTATTCCTACAATCGATAACGTATTGGCGTCCGCAAGGGTTAAGCATTGATGCATTTGCGACTCGGTCATTAACGAATGGGCAGCACCAAACGTGACTTTATCAGACGGTGCCGGCGGCATGTGCGTGTCTTTCCATACCCCATATTCAGTGTCTTGATCAGAGGCGCCAGAAAACATCACACCGGACAATAATCCGTCATCTTTGGCCTGTTGAATATGCTGCAGCGCACCATCTGGATGGCGCAGTTCCAATACCGAACGCCCCCAGTTAATCACAATACCTATCGGCGTTTGAGATTGCTGGTTAACGGCTTGAAGTACCTGAATTTCGGCATCCAAACTTAAAAATCCCTTGGCTGGTGTTTGACCCGCTACCAAGGTATCGCAATGTTCAATAACCAGCTGCGCACCATGCCAATTCCAGCTAAGCATGGTGCTGAGTGAAGCTTGCAAAGCGGCAGCCGAAGCCAAGGCGTTATTTTGATTAGGGGCGGTTTGAATTTGAATCGCCTTTACCGCATTACGGCCAAGGTGAGCATTAAGTTTACCAATGGCATCACAGGCTTGTTGCATAAAAGTGAGCGCAGCTGCACGACCATTTTCATTCTCTGATGCCAGGCCAAAATGCGGGTTTTGGCTTAAGGCATTCATAATGCCCGGTACACAGGTAAAAACATAATCCCAAGCCGGATCAATATTATCTAAAAACCATTGGTCATCATGGGGGTGCAATGATCCAACAAAAGGATGTTCCAGTCCTTTGAGTTGTTTTAAAGTTTTGAGCTGCTGGTAGTACTCGGATTCCAGAGTGGCATTCCAACCGGAAGTGTTAGGAGAGCTTGCATAAGCACCAACAAAATAAGCCATGTATTAAATCCGCTTAAGATAAGTCAAACCGGCAGATTAACACGACTAGACAGCCAAACCAGCGTCTATTTTTATGCTTTAGCGGGATTTTTAGCGATTTGTATATTACCCGCCGTCAGATTGACTAGTTCTGTTTTAAGAGGATCCACATCGGTATCGGCTACCGCTAATTGCAACGTGATTTGCTCGGCATATTCGGCCTGAATATCGGTCACGTCGTAACGTTCAAATAAACGGACAATGGCACCATCATCTGCATAATCATAAATAACTTGTAACCCGGTACGACTGACTTTTTGGCTAACGGGTAACTCAGCTAATACCTGTGCGACTGCATCCGAATAAGCGCGTTGTAATCCGCCAGTGCCTAATTTTACCCCACCAAAATAACGTACCACCGCAACCACCACATCACCTAATCCACTGTGTTGCAATACTTTAAGCATCGGCATCCCTGCCGTACCACTAGGCTCACCGTCATCACTCATGGAACGCACCGTGGTATTCGGTGCTCCGGCAATATAGGCCCAGCATACATGATTAGCCTGTGGATGTTGTTCGCGCAGGGAGCGAATAAACTGCTCAGCTTCTTCGCGGCTGGCCGCGTTGGCGGCAAAAGTTAAAAACTTGCTGCGTTTAATTTCTAACTCGGTTTGCCACGTTTGGGCAGGGACAGGGTAGCTTAATTTGCTCAATATATTTAACTTCCTTACACCATCAACAGGATCAGGATTGCCACCGCTACAGCGGCAATCGTCCACTATTTATCAAGCCAATCAGCATACCAGCAAAACCACCACCAAACCCCAGTAGCGCACCAAACCAGTAGCAAATATCAATACGCAAGCGCATACGTTTTTGCTTGAGGGTTGGTTCGCCGCGCTCACAGACTTCTGTGGAAACAAAATTGCGTAATTTTGTCACTTTAAAAAACAGCACGCTGGCAAACAACAAATAGGCAGCTACCGGTGCCCACCAGCCCGTGGTGAGTTCGTAACTTAGGGTGATTAAGATGGCACTAAACATTAACCACAAGGTAACCTTTTTGCGGTAATCCAAAATATGGGATTTTGCCTCGTCGCTGGACACTTTTTTGAGTAAAAACATCGTGCTGAAACGTACCGCCACCACCCCAAACAATGCGCCTATCATCGAGCCACCTAACAAAGCGGCCAGTTTGCCCCAAAAACCGGATTTACCGCTTGCGGCAGCCGATCCTATGGCGGCGGCAGCGGCAGGGGAGCTGGTGGTAATTGCCCCCAAGACTAACGCGCTAAAGCCAACGGCCGGTGCAGTAGAAAGCAGTAGTCGTCCATATTTGGCCAGTATTTGTTGCTGTAATAATTGTCTGACCCGCGATAACTTTTGACGCACGTTCGCTTCGCTTTGCTCCAACAATCTGGCAACCTGCTGGCTGGATTGTTCTTCGCGATAATACAGCAGCACAATTTCGCGACTTTCTTCCGGTAGCCTGTGCACAAAATCACTCACAATCACTGACTGTTGCTGGCGTTGTAAGCTGATATCCAGATCGCCATCAGGATCACAAAATTGCGCAAGTAATTCATCGGCCTGTTGACCATTTACCTTTTGGTTAACTTTGTGATCGCGTAAAAAATTCAGCGCTTTATAGCGCGTCATCTGTCTTAACCAAGGCAAAATACTGGCGCTATTTTGCAAAGTTGATAATTGCTGCCAGGCACCGATATACACCAGCTGAGCGACATCTTCACTATTATCAATATCTTTTACGATGGATAATGCAATACTACTAACCATATTACTGGTTTGTTGAATAAGACGAGCAAAGGCTTGCTGATCACCGTCTTGAGCTAAAACCACATCTGCGTATAACGCATCATTCAAACTCATAGTGCCGTCTCCAAAAATTCCACTACTTGTTTAGTCAGCCAGTTTGGATCATCTAGCATAATAAAGTGTCGGGACTGGTTGTTCATCACGAGTTTAGCTTGAGGTAATGCGGCCAATTGTTGCTGATATAACTGTTTTGCCGCCTGTTTTTGAGCCTTTTCGGTTAAGCCGCCTGTAGCGCCTAACAGCAATAATGGCGTGTTAATTTTGCCAATGTCCTGACGCAAATCGGTACTTAACAAGGTAAAAAGCGCTTCTCCTACCGTAGCAGGATCGGATGGTTCTATCATCGCCATCACGGTATTTTGCGCCTCAACACTGGTGGCCTGATGGGATAAGCCATAGCGACTTTGCATACTCAGTTGTTGTGAAGTCATTGCACTATACATATCTCTCATTTGTGCCGCCTGGCTAGCTAAACTCTCCACCGTTGATGTATTGGTTTGGGTAAATACTGGGCCAATAAAGGGCAAACCGTCAACCGATATAATCGGCCCCACCGAGTCTGGCGCACCAGCCGCCACCCACATGGCCATAAAGCCCCCCAGGCTATGACCAATAATGGCCGGTTTATCCAGTTTATTCTGTTCAATATAATCAAGTAACTGCTGTTTTAACTTGAGTAACGAAGGATTTGAAACGGCTGGTGTATCAGCAAAACCGGCAATGTTAACCAGATGAAGCTGGTAACGTTTTTCCAATACCCGACTTAAATCATTCCACACTCGCGCATCTGACATTAAACCCGGAATTAAAATAACCGCTTTACCCTGGCCTGTTACGCTTACGGTAAACTGTTTTGTCTCGTTGTGATCAGGTAATTCAGATGCCGTTGCCAAACCACTGAACAATAATTGGCAAAATATCGTCGCGATAAACGCAACAATAAAAGGGAGCCTAAACTGGCGGGGTTGGGTGACTGTTGTTGCCTTAACTAAAACATTCATAATGAAGCATTCCTATAAGTTAATTGTGATGGTTAACTTAAAGGCACGGGCAACGAGAAAAGTGTGACAAATTTTTTTATTTTGCTCTCAATAAATCCCAGTTCAATATTACACCTCTTGTCCCGCAACCCAGCCACTACTCCAGGCCCACTGAAAATTGAACCCTCCCAACCAGCCGGTTACATCGACCACTTCACCGATAAAATACAAACCATCAACGTCTTTGGCCATCATGGTTTTGGAGGAAAGTTGATCGACATTGACTCCGCCCAGTGTAACTTCGGCGGTTCGATAACCTTCAGTGCCATTCGGTTTGAGTTGCCATGCGGTAAACGCTTCTGCAACCTGTTCCAGTTGCTTGCCCTGATATTGTTTTAGCGGCTTATTGTCCAGCGCAAAATAGCTCACTGCGGTTTGCACAAAACGCTTAGGGTAGAACTGTGACAAAGCAGTAGACAGCAATATATCCGGTTGTTGTGTTTGCGCCTTGACTAGTTCAGCGAGTAAGTCGCCATTAGGAAACAAATTAAATTCTACCGCCTGACCGGGTTGCCAATAGGAAGATATTTGTAATACCGCCGGGCCGCTGAGGCCGCGATGAGTAAACAAAATATTTTCTTTAAACAGCGTATTATTGCACTCGGCGCTGGCATCCAGCGAGATACCGCTTAATTCAGCCAATACGCTTTTATCCTGCTCGTGTAAGGTAAAAGGCACCAACCCGGCACAGGTTGGCTTAACCGATAAGCCAAACTGCTCGGCTATTTTATAGCCGAAGGGACTGGCTCCCAGTTTTGGCATGGATAAACCACCGGTAGCAATCACCAGCGATTCACATTGATATTGACCGTGGCTGCTCTCAAGAGTGAAACCGTTGCTGTGCTTGTCGATACTTTGTACCGCACAACTTGATTGCACTTTGACACCAGCCTTGTCGCACTCACTCAGTAACAAGTTAACAATCTGTTTGGCGGAATCGTCACAAAACAGCTGGCCTAAGGTTTTTTCGTGATAGGCGATACCATAATCGCTGACCAAACCGATAAAATCCCATTGGCTGTATCGACTCAGTGCCGATTTACAATAATGAGGATTATCCGACAGGAAGTTTTCTGGCTCCGCATACATATTGGTAAAATTGCAACGCCCACCTCCGGACATCAGAATTTTGCCACCAATACGTTTGGCGTGATCCAGCACCAGCACTTTTCGACCCCGTTTGCCCGCCTGAGCCGCACAAAATAACCCAGCCGCACCGGCTCCAATAATAATAACGTCAACTTGCTGCATGTTACCGACTTGCTTCCTTAAAATTTTTATGGGGTGGCTTTTTCTTTCAACCCCCGCTAACGCGATGAATATTAAAGATAAAAATCGCTTCCCTATTCTACTTCAAATCCCCGCCAGACGCGCGCTAAAAAGAATAGGTATAAAGTTACATACATAGGTACTTTCGTTCCATCTATGCGATTTTCGCAACCGGACGTATGATGCGCGCCGTCAAGACAATTCAACTTACAAATTAATGAGGCATTACCATGAAAAAATTAACTCTTATCGCAGCTGTAGCAAGTGTTTTAGCCACTCCTTTTAGCTTTGCTGACGTGAATGAAGATCTACAAAATATCTGCACTATCGTTAAAAACAACGATAAAGGTGAGTTACGTAAAAAAATGCGTTCTGTACAAAACGATTACAACTTGCGTTTAGGTGATTTTTACACTGGCGTATCTTGTGGTGGTAGCAGCTTAATCCGCTACTCAATGCAGAATAATGCGACCGATGTAGGTACATACATCATCAAAAAAATGTCTAAAAAAGATCTGGCCCAAGCTGAAGCTGACGGCATGCCAGTTCAACAATGGGCTGAAGCAAACGGTTTTATTGATACTGAAATCGGTAAAGAGTTAATTGCTCGCTTAAACTAATTGGGGGTCACTCGTCAGATTGTCTTGACGCCTCGACGACGAGTGACATATCCCCCCAAGGCGTCTACTCAAAGGGCTTTTTAGCCCTTTTTTATTATTAACCAGATCGTTTGTTAGTGTATTCGATCCATTTATCGGCCGTTACCTTTCCCACTCTTCACCACTTCTCATTGGTATTATTTTATATACCTATGTGTATTTTTACCCCCTGTAAGAATCATTTCAGCCCGATAGGATAGTTTCCGTCAAGGCAGTTTAGATTAATTAAAAATTTACAGAGGCAAGTATTATGAAAAAGTTATTAACTATCGCAGCATTATCTACCGTATTAGTCGCTCCAATGAGCTTTGCAGACGTGAACGAAGATTTGCAAAACATTTGTACTATTGTGAAAAACAATGACAAAGGTGAGCTTCGTAAAAAAATGCGTTCAGTAAAACGTGATTACAACCTGCGTTTGGGCGATTTTTATAACGGTGTATCTTGTGGTGGCAACAGCCTAATACGCTATTCAATGCAGAATGCATCGGTAGATGTTGGCACTTATATGATTAAAAAAATGTCTAAAAGTGATTTAGCCCAAGCCGAAGCGGATGGTATGGCTATTCAACAATGGGCAGAAACAAACGGTTATATCGAAACTGAAATCGGTAAAGAGTTGCTTGATCGTTTGAACTAATTGGGGGCCACCCACCAGATTGTCTTGACGCCTCGACGGTGGGTGGTGTTAACCCTAAGGCGTCATATCCGAATTCGGATATTATTTAAACTACAAAAAGAGCCTTCGGGCTCTTTTTTAGTTTTCAGAGAGATGTTCAGCATGCAATGTAACGGAAGGATCCAATGCCTGACGGCTTTGTAAACTCAGCGTTGGATTGTGCAGAGTGATAATTGTCCGTTGATCGATTTTGGCTTTTATTACCGCATCACGAATAAAGTGGTATTGTTCTAGCAATTTTTCATGCTCACCGCTTTCCACCACTAGACGTAAACCTTTTTCAATACGCTCTGCCAATAAGTGATTATGTGAATTCACAAAGAAAAACATTGGCGCGGGATAATACAGAAGCAGATGTTCTTCCACAGTGACCCCATCGTAACTATCTACCTCATCCCATATTTCTTGCAAACCCCGTGGGAAATAGTCAAAACGACCCGCCTTAAGCATGCCCAAAAGAGTCGATGCTGGAGCTGTTAACACGTTAAATCCATTGGCTTTTAATATTTGCGTATCTGGCCAGTCATAGGCCTGACCTGCCCATTTCTGCTTTAATTGCTGTTCAGTAATAGCGTCAAACTTGCTTTGTGTTCCCTGTGGTATCATTAATAATCGATAGCCCATAATTCCTTTTATCAGCGGGATCCGAATGGGAAGTAATTGCTGCTCCCGTTCTTCGGATGTCATCGTCCAGATCACATCGAGGGCTTTGCCTTCTTTTAATAATTCAATCGCTCTACCCTGAAAAACGCCTACTGACACTGGCACTAACTGATAATCACCATACTCTTGTTGGGTAGCATGAAGACTAAGGTTAAGCAGATCAGCATAAAAAAGGTCACGAAAATCGTCCTGATTGCTATGGCTAATATGTCGAATGACATTAGGATCGGCTTTAAGCGGATTAATTAGTACAAAAAAGAGAAGTAAAAACGTCAGGTATCTCATCAATGATTAAAAGTATCTGTCCTAGATACTTTTAATCATAATATAAAATGTTCGGATTGATAGACCAATCCCGTATCTATTTAGGTTTGTTTAGACAAGTGCCAACATACTTTCAGCATCGCTGACTTCAAACTCCTTGGGTTTTTCTATATTAAGCACCTTAACCACACCATCTTCCACCAGCATGGCATAACGTCCTGAGCGCACGCCACCAAATGTACCGGTGTCGGTGTCCAACCCTATTGCTTGGGTAAATGCTGCACCACCGTCGGCCAACATCATAATATGTTCCGCGTTTTGGGATTTACCCCAGGCTTCCATTACAAACGCATCGTTTACCGCTACACAAATGATTTGATCGACTCCTTTAGCCTCAAATTTATCCGCCAATGCAACATAACCAGGTAGATGGGCATTCGAGCAGGTTGGTGTAAAAGCGCCAGGTACCGCAAATAACACCACTTTCTTGTTGGCAAACAAATCGTCAGTGGTTGGATTGCTGGCCTCACCATTTTGGCGCAATGAAAAAGTAACGTCGGGTAATTTTTGGTTAACTTGTATCATATAAATTCCTTAAGCATTGATAATAAGCCCTAATGACCTATTGAGTGTGTGAGTCAGGATTACCATTATAAAGATGGACAGGTAACTGAGTTATCCGTTCATTTTTTCTGAGCCATCAAAACTTGTGGTACGGTTTAAAGCAATGACTGTTTGCCTATTCGATTAATTTAACATTAAAACCGATCGATACAGGCATCATACTTTGCGAGTCTTTTATAGTAGTTTAAAGATAGCGCTCAGTGGTGCTTCAAATAAATATCAAAGCGGTTGGCTTTCCCGGTCATTTCAATATCAGGCTTACGCTGGGCAAGATAAGGGGCACCAGCGGGACGTTTGACTACCACTCTCTTTTTCGCGAGAGCGAGGGCGGGGCCAAGTAACAGATCGGCGTCTTCATCGGGCCCTAACAATTGCTGGAATAAACGCATTTCTTTTTTGACCATAGCGGATTTTTTACGGTGTGGAAACATCGGATCCAAATACACCACATCAGGGTTATCTTGCTGCCAACGTTGCATTACTTCAACAGCAAAACCGTCCAGCAATTGCATGCGTTGAGCAAACCAGTCAGCCAAATCCGGATGCAAACAAGCGCGCCGAATACCATCCTCTAACAACGCGGCAACGACGGTTGAACGTTCTATCATCTGCACCTGGCAGCCTAAACTGGCCAGAATAAATGCATCACGCCCCAGTCCTGCGGTGCAATCAAGTACCGTAGGCCGTTCAGCGGTTTTAATTCCCACGGCTTTGGCGACCGCTTCCTTTTTGCCCCCACCATGTTGACGACGATACGTCATGGCATCGCTGGCAAAATCCACTAAGACTCCACCGATTTTCGGTTCATCCAATTGCTTTAGCTGCAAGCCGGTATCGCCAAAGGTTAATACCAGACCAGTGTTGGCCTGACGTACTAGGGTAAAGCCTCTTTTTGCCGCAATGTTTTCAGCCAGTTCTAGGTAGGCTTTATCTTCGACCATTAATAAAAAATCAGGCATGACCATAATCTTCCCGATGAGCTAACCAGCGATTAATAATTGCCTGAGCATGAGAGGGATATTCGTGCCAAATTTTATGCGCCAACTCCAATACTTGCGGGATCAGTTCAGCATCACGCACTAAATCGGCTATTTTCAAATCGGCAAGCCCGGTTTGCTTGGTACCCAATAATTCCCCCGGTCCGCGAATTTCCAAATCGCGCTGGGCTATTAAGAAACCGTCATTACTTTCCCGCAGTACCGCCAAACGTAAATTGGCCGTTTTGGATAATGGATGTTGATATAACAATACACAATGACTCTCTACCGATCCCCGACCCACTCGTCCTCGTAACTGATGCAGTTGCGCCAGCCCTAGTCGCTCAGGATTTTCAATTATCATTAAACTGGCATTGGGTACATCTACCCCCACTTCAATAACGGTTGTGGCCACCAATAAATCCAGTTCAGCGTCTTTAAACTGCTGCATAATCGCCTGTTTTTCTTTGGGTTTAAGGCGGCCATGTACCAGACCGACACGCAGATCCGGTAAAGCAGTGTTTAATGCAATAGCGGTATCTTCGGCAGCTTGACACTGCAATACATCGGATTCTTCGATTAACGTGCACACCCAATAAATTTGTCGCTTTTCGGTAAGTGCGGCCTGCTTGACCCGTTCAATAATTTCACCACGGCGACTATCCGGCACCACCACAGTTTTGACTGGTGTTCGCCCGGGGGGCAATTCATCAATAATAGAGGTATCCAAATCTGCGTAGGCGGTCATGGCTAATGTACGTGGAATAGGGGTGGCAGTCATAATCAGCTGGTGTGGATACATGCCTTGTTGTTGTCCCTTTTCCCGCAGTGCTAAACGCTGATGCACCCCAAAGCGATGCTGTTCATCCACAATCACCAACGCCAAATGTTGAAATTGGACTTGCTGCTGAAAAATCGCATGAGTGCCCACTAACATTTGAATGTCACCGTTGGCTAAATTTTCCAGCACCGCTTCACGAGCTTTACCTTTGAGCTTACCGGCCAACCAGCCTATTTTGATACCTAAAGGCTCAAGCCACTGGCTAAAATTATTGGCGTGTTGCTCGGCTAATAATTCGGTAGGGGCCATTAATCCCACCTGATAACCTTGACTCAAGGCTGATAACGCCGCCAATGCTGCCACTAGGGTTTTACCGGATCCTACATCCCCCTGCACTAATCGCATCATCGGTTTTTGTGCTGCCATATCATGCTGAATTTCGGCCACCACCCGCTGCTGTGCAGCAGTGGGGGAGAAAGGTAACAAATCCAAAAATTGATTAATCAGTGATTGATCGGTTTGAATAGCAATCGCCTGATGCTGATCACTTTGTTGACGCACTTTCAGTACGCTTAAGTGATGGGCCAGTAATTCTTCCATTACCAGACGACGTTGTGCCGGATGCTTGCCTTCTTGCAATAACGATAACCCGACATCCGGTGGAGGTCGGTGCACCAGGTTGAGCGCCTCGGGTAAGGATATTTGATCCTGATATAACCCCGTGGGCAATAACTCAGTAAGACCCTGTTTGTTCAGAAAAGCTAATGCCTGTTCGGTTAAATTACGCAAACTAATTTGCTTTAGCCCTTCGGTAGTTGGATAGACTGGGGTCAACGCTTCTTCCAATGGTTTAACCTGACTATCATCCTGCAATTTATATTCAGGATGCATCATTTCCAGTCCGTATTTTCCAGCCCGGATCTCACCAAAACAGCGAATGGTTTTACCCATCTGCAAGTTGTTCTTCTGCGCAGCTGTAAAATGAAAAAAGCGCAAACTGATACTACCGGTACCATCACTGACACGCACTACCAACATGCGGCGACGGGCAAATGTAATATCAACAGCTTGGATGGTGGCTTCAATACTGGCGTGAATATGCGGCATTAAATCGGCGATCGGATAAACCCGGGTACGATCTTCATAACGATTGGGTAGATGAAACAACAAGTCCTGAACCGTCACTAGTCCTAACTTGGCTAACTTCTCGGCAACTTTACTGCCAACGCCTTTTAGTTCAGTTAGAGGTGTATGAGCGGGTGAATGCATTCCATGTCTATTTTACTAATGAAGCCTTGGCGGCATCATACAACAATTGCCTGAATAGGCGCAGTTGGAAAGTTAATTTTTATATAATCTTTGCTGTTATTGCTGAACACTGGATTGGCTGCTGCCTAACAACGATTATTTTTCCCACTAAAAACGGACTTGTCGAATGAATGAACAGGGTGTTCCGACAAGTCCGCTTTTTTGCATGGATGGCGCGGCGATAAATTAAAGCTCCATCACACCGTCGATTTCAATCTGTACGCCTTTTGGTAACGCACTGATTTGAATTGCGGCACGAGCCGGGTAAGGCTGGCTAAAATGCTGACTCATAATTTCATTTACGGTGGCAAAGTTGCTTAAATCAGTCATAAAAATATTCACTTTGGCCAAGTCGTTCAAGGTTCCACCGGCGGCTTCACAAACCGCAGTTAAATTGGCGAAAACTTGTTGTGTTTGCTCGGCAAAATCTTCCGAAATCACTTCCATTGTGCTTGGCACTAATGGGATCTGACCGGATAAATAGACGGTTGTTCCCACTTTGACAGCCTGGCTATAAGTACCGATTGCCTGTGGTGCATTGGGCGTATTAATAACCGTTCTGGACATGTTTTTTCCTTATAAATGTTTGATTAAATTAATTTGAAGAGCGGGATTGGCTATGCCGGGATACTCGTTGTACTTCTGGCATCACCCTAATTTTACGCATGATATTAGCCAAGTGCAGACGATTATGAATGGTCAGTTCCATATCAATATAATAAACGTTGCTTTCTTTTTCTTCGGTTTGTAGTGACACAATATTCGAATCATTGGTGACCACGGTATTAGTTAGCGTCGCCAACGTGCCCTGACGGTTGATTAACTCAACTCGCAGTGCCGCTTTAAACTCTCCCTGAGGATCCTGATCCCAATGCATTTCCAGTACCCGATTGGGCTCTTCACGCACGATGCGGGCAATATTACGACAGCCGTTTTGATGAATAACCATGCCTTTACCCGGACTCAGCAATGCAAATACCGCGTCGCCCGGAATAGGGTGACAACAGCGGGCGTAAGTAACTAATAATCCTTCTGTCCCTTTGATGGCAACACGGCGACCACTGGTTTTGATTTCGTCCCCACTTTCACCCACTAAACGCCGGGCAATGATGGCACTGAGTTCATTACCTAAACCAATATCAGCTAACAACGCATTGAAGGTGCTGTGTTTGGTTTCTTTAATTACCCGATCAATATCTTTAAGCGGAATGTTTTCTAACTTGGTATTCCCCAAGGCATGACGCAACAAGCGATTCCCCATATTGGTGGCTTCTTCGGAACGCTGCTTTTTCAAATACTGACGAATATAGGAACGGGCTTTGGCACTGACGACAAAATTAAGCCAGTTAGCGTTAGGTTTGGCTCTGGGTGAAGTAATAATTTCTACCGATTGGCCCGTTTCCAGCGGCCTGCTCAGTGACCAAGTACGGCGGTTAACCCGCACCCCAACGCAAGAGTTCCCCACATCGGAATGCACTGCATAAGCAAAATCGACCGCAGTGGCACCGGTGGGTAATTCGATAATTCGGCCATCGGGAGTAAATACATATATTTCATCGGGGAACAAATCGGTTTTAACGTTTTCGATAAACTCAAATGACGAACTGGCGCTTTGCTGTAATTCAATAATGGAGTTCATCCATTTGCGCGCTCTAACCTGTGCAGTCGTGCCTTTCTCTTCGCCCGGTTGTTTGTACATCCAGTGCGCGGCCACGCCTTTATCGGCCATATGATCCATTTCTTCGGTCCGGATCTGAATTTCTACCGGAATACCATGCGGTCCCACGAGTGAAGTGTGTAAGGATTGATAACCATTGGTACGCGGTATCGCCACGTAATCTTTGAAGCGACCTTCGATAGGTTTATATAAACCGTGCATGGCACCTAATGCGCGGTAGCAATTATCGTTAGATTCCACGACCACCCGAAACGCATAAATATCCATCACCTCATGGAAATTCAGCTCTTTATTTTTCATTTTTCGGTAGATCGAATACAAATGTTTTTCACGACCTAATACTTGTGCTGAAATGTTCACCTCTTCCAGACGACTGCGCACTTCAGTGTATACATTGTCGATAATTTCTTTACGATTACCACGAGCCTGTTTTACCGCTTCCCCCAAGGCACGATAACGCATGGGATACATGGCTTTAAAGCCGAGATCTTCCAGCTCATTTTTTATATCGTGGATCCCCAGGCGGTGAGCAATAGGGGCATAAATTTCAAGCGTTTCCAGCGCGATACGACGACGTTTGGCAGGACGTAATGCGCCCAGGGTACGCATATTGTGAGTGCGATCGGCCAATTTAATCAGGATCACGCGAATATCCTGCACCATGGCCATAATCATCTTACGGAAGTTTTCGACCTGAGCTTCTTTTTGGCTACCGAATTGGAGTTTATCCAGTTTGGATACACCTTCGACCAAATCGGCTACGGTATCACCAAATAATTCAGCTAAATCGCTTTTGGTTAACTCGGTATCTTCAATTACATCATGCAAAATAGCCGCGACCAGGGTTTCAAAGTCGAGGTGCATTTCAGCCAAAATGCCAGCTACCGCAATGGGATGGGTAATATACGGGTCACCACTACTGCGCATCTGGCCATCATGAGCTTCTCGGCCCACTTTAAAAGCACGCTCAACATCGGCAACCTGTTCAGGTGGCAGATATTCACTAATTTTGTTTTTCAGGCCTTCAAATAGATACACAAATCAACAACTAAAAGTGTGGCTGGATAGATGATTCTAGAATACGGATAAATGCAGGCGTTGCCAACGGCAGAACGTCGTTGGCACAATATTTTCTCGTCTTTTAGACTATTACACAGCTAAAAACACGATTTATACCCGAAATCACTGGAATTGCACGGCGGTTGCGAACGAGTTCAGCCAACAAACATGCAGTTTCAAGAATGAAGGGTATATTACTGCTGCTCGGCTAAAATATTGGCAACAGAGCTAAAATCCGCTTCTTCTTGTACGCGCTGATCATGCATTTCTTCCTGATCAACGGTTTGTGCAGTGACTAACCCTAATTCAATTTCACGTAACGCAACAACGGTTGGCTTGTCATTACCCATATCAACTTTGGGATCTTTGCCTTCAATAGCAATTTGACGGGCACGACGTGCAGCAACCAGAATTAAATCAAAACGGTTACCAACTTTTTCAATAGCATTTTCAACTGTTACACGGGCCATTCTATTCTCCGTCAATGTCTAAAGGGGTTGAAAAAAAGGTTGCATAGTTTACTCAGTAATCAACTGTAATGCCAGCGCTTTTGACCGACTGTCTGATCATTATTCAGCCAGCAGTTCACTAAACAGAGTTTGATGTCTAATCACTTGACGCTGCTGACGACAACGTTGCGCCAAGACAATACTTTCCAAGTTGTGTAACGCTTGCTCAAAACTATCATTGACCAGAATAAAATCAAACTCATCAAAATGTTCAATTTCCGAGCGAGCTGAGGCCATTCTATTCTCAATCACTTCAGCGGAGTCTTGTCCCCGACCGGTTAAACGTCTGCGTAACTCATCTCGTGAAGGGGGAGCAATGAAAATACTATGGGTGTCGGGCAACTGTGCTTTCACTTGTCTTGCCCCCTGCCAGTCTATATCTAAAAACACATCAATCCCCTGTTGCAAGGTGTGTTCAATGACTGTTTTGGACGTGCCGTAATAATTACCAAATACTTCAGCCCACTCAAACAACGTACCTTGCTCAATTTGTTGTTTAAACTCTTTTTGACTGACAAAGTGGTAATGTTTGCCGTCTTCCTCGCCTGGCCGCATGGCGCGGGTGGTCAAGGACACCGACAACTGCATTGAGCCATCCGTATATTTATCTAACAAGGCTTTAATTAAACTGGATTTACCACCACCGGACGGGGCAGCAAGAATAAACAAATTACCGGGTACTTGATTCATAGGGTCTGATTTAGTCGTATTGGATTACTCTAATTGGCCGCGATCCTACCATAATGGGTTAAAAATTGAATATTTCACGCCAACGCGCATAGAGTACTTGATCAACACCACTTTTTTCCTGACCATAGCCCTTCCTGATATGACAGAGATTGAATAATGCACGATTCAGAATATCACCAACTCGTTGACGATGTGTTACTCGTTATCGAAGAGGCTTTGGATGAGTGTCCGGTCGACATCGATTATGAGTCAGCCAGCAGCATTCTGACCTTAACCTTTATCAACGGCAGTAAAATTATCATCAACAAACAGCCACCATTGCATCAAATTTGGGTCGCCACCAAGTTTAATGGTCATCATTTTAATTTTCAGGAAGGGAAATGGATCGATGAGCGTACCGGTGCAGAATTCTGGCAATTTATTGATGAAGCGGCCAGCAAGCAGGCTGGGCAACCAGTAACCCTGAGCGCAGGAGCTTAAATGAGCGATAACTTGCTACCTTATGTGGAAGTCAATCCAACTCAAACAGCTAAAGCCTGCGTTATTTGGCTGCATGGATTAGGCGATTCCGGCAATGGCTTTGCCCCTATCGTGCCGGAATTAAAACTGCCTGATGAATTAGCGATACGTTTTATTTTTCCTCATGCCCCAGTGCGACCTATTACAATAAATAATGGTTATCAGATGCGCGCCTGGTATGACATTAAATCGATGCAATTGGATAAACGAGCCGATGCAGCTGGCGTTTACGAATCAGCCAATTTGGTTCAGGCGCTAATCGAACAAGAAATAGCCAATGGAATACCGGCAGACAAGATTGTACTGGCAGGATTTTCCCAAGGCGGGGTTATCGCGCTGCATTTGGGGCCTCGTTTCGGACAAAAACTGGCCGGGATCATGGCGCTGTCCACTTATATGAGTGAACCAGAAAGCTTGGCAAAACAGGCCAACCCAGTCAATCAGTCTACTTCTGTATTAATGTGTCATGGTCGTTCTGACGACGTAGTACCGATGGATTATGGCCAGCAAGCTTATCAGCAATTGCAACAATGCGGCTATCAGGTTGAATGGCATGATTACCCGATGCAGCATAATGTTTGTGTAGAAGAACTCGCCACCATCTCCAACTGGTTACAAGCTCGTTTAGCTTAATCGCACAGACCGTTATCTGACACCACAAACAGCAATAAACTGCCGTTCGTGGTGTCCTCTCGGTAACTTCATAAGACGTTTAACCCCAAAACCCGTCACTATTATAATCAGACCAAATCTTGACAATGACAAAGCTGACAATATAATAACGTATACTTATTATATGTATTGATTATTTTATGAGCTCTCAAGAACAATCGCTCGGCTTTTTGATCGCAGATATATCTCGCTTAATGCGACGAGCCTTTCAACGTCGTTTGGAAGGAAGTCAACTTACCTTAGCCCAGGCTCGGGCATTAATTTATGTCTCACGTAATGAAGGCGTGCGGCAAGTTGAACTGGCCGAGTCACTTGAGCTTCAACCCATGACCTTGGCTCGATTAATCGATCAGTTAGCCGAGGAAGGTTTTGTAGAGCGCCGTCCCGATCCACGAGATAGAAGGGCTCATCTTATTTTCCTTACCCCGGCGGCCACTCCTCAGTTAGAAGAGATTAAACGTGTGGGATTGGAAGTGAAGGAGCTCGCGCTAAGTGATCTTGACCAGCAACAAACTGAACAATTTTTGCACGCACTGGCACAAGTGCGCGAACAACTTAATCGCTTTTAATTCTAAGATTTCCGGAGTCGTCTGTTTATGAACAGTTCCCCTAATAACGCTGAAACCGCTGCCATGCAGAGCGTTAGCCACAAAAATAACGGCTTAAAACGGTTGATTCTGATGCTCATCATTCCGGTCATTGCGCTGCTTGGTGCCGGTTATTTTTACCTTAAAGATGGCCGCTTTGTGGACACCGACAATGCCTATGTGAAAGCCGATAAAGTGCAGGTAAGCGCGGAAGTATCAGGCACGGTTAAAAAAGTGTTAGTACAAGAAAATCAAACGGTTAAAGCAGGGGACGTGTTATTCCAACTTGATACTTTGCCTTTTCAAGTTGCTGTCAATAAAGCACAAGCCCATTTGTCCCAAGTGTATACTGATATTGCGGCACTTAAAGCCAGCTATCGAGAAAAACAGGCCGAAATTTCACTGGCTCGCAGTAAATATGCCTTTCAAACCAGAGAGCAACAGCGTCAGTCCGACTTGCTTAAAAAAGACTATATCTCTCCAGCGACCTATGATGATGCTAAACAAAATACCGATATAGCAGGTCTACAAATTGTCGCCGTTGAAGAGGATTTAAAACGGATCGCAGTCACCTTAGGTGGCAGCGTTGATACGCCGATTGAACAACATCCTAATTATCTGGCTGCCCAGGCCGAGCTGGAACAGGCCAAACTGGATCTGGCCAGAACACAAGTGCGTGCATCCATGTCAGGAATTGTCCGAGTTCCGCCAAAACCGGGCCAATATTTAACCGCCGGTCAAACCTCAATGACTTTAGTGGTGAATAATAATTTATGGGTAGAGGCGAATTTTACTGAAACAGCGTTAACTCATGTACAGCCTGGCCAACCGGTGACTATTCATATTGATACTTACCCGGATATGCAGTGGACGGGGGTGGTTGAAAGCCTTAGTCCTGCCACTAGTGCCGAATTTTCGGTATTACCGGCACAAAATGCCACTGGCAACTGGGTCAAGATTGCTCAACGGGTACCGGTACGGATTAAATTAAATACTGACAATCACTTACCTAAGTTACGCGCAGGCTTGAGCGCCATCACCGAAATTGACACCGGCTATCAGCGCCAGCTATTCGGAATGACGTTATAAGTAATGACTACCGCTAGCTTAAATTCAGACCTACCTGACAATACCGCCACCGCTAATCGTGGCTGGATCACATTATCGGTAATGCTGACCACCATCATGCAGGCATTAGATACGACTATTGCCAATGTCGCCTTGCCGCACATGCAAGGTTCAATGGGCGCTACTCAGGATCAAATTTCTTGGGTATTGACCTCTTATATCGTTGCCGCCGCTATTTGTATGCCACTGACCGGCTTTTTGTCTGCCCGTTTTGGGCGCAAAAAATTATTTCTCTTATCTGTGGTGGGATTTACTCTGGCTTCGATGCTGTGCGGGGCCGCACAAAGCCTGAATCAAATTGTGATATTTCGGTTGTTGCAGGGTGTGTTTGGTGCCAGTCTGGTCCCCCTGTCACAATCCGTATTACTGGATAGTTATCCTAAAGAAAAGCACGCGTCAGCTATGGCAATGTGGGGTGTCGGGGTGATGCTAGGCCCCATTTTAGGTCCCTCCTTAGGCGGATGGCTAACAGAATATTACAACTGGCGTTGGGTGTTCTATATCAATTTGCCTTTTGGATTACTGGCGTGGTTTGGTTTAATGGCCTATGTCAAAGAAACGCCCATCGATCGCTCACGCCGCTTTGATTACACCGGCTTTGCGTTACTAAGTTTAAGTATTGGTGCCCTGCAAATGATGCTGGACAGAGGACATTCACTTGACTGGTTCAGCAGTTATGAAGTCATCATCGAGGCAACATTAGCCGCTGGTGCGTTGTACCTGTTCGTGGTGCATATGTTTACTTACAAAAATCCGTTTATTGAGCCGGGTCTGTTTAAAGATCGAAATTTCAGTATCGGATTGTTGTTTATATTTGTCGTGGGCGTCATCCTGCTTGCTACCATGGCATTATTGCCACCCTTTATGCAAAACCTGATGGGCTATCCGGTTATTGATGTTGGATTGTTACTTGCTCCTCGTGGTTTCGGTACGATGTTTGCCATGTTGGCAGTAGGACGAATGGCAGGCAAAGTGGATGTCAGATTGAGCATATTATTGGGTCTGCTGCTGACTAGCTTTTCATTATGGGAGATGACGTTATATACAACCGATACACAAGGCTTCGAGATTGTCAGTACCGGTGTGATCCAAGGTTTAGGACTAGGCTTTTTGTTTGTGCCTTTGTCCACAATTACGTTTTCAACGCTCAACCCTCATTACCGCAACGAAGGAACTGCATTATTCAGCTTAATGCGCAACATCGGTAGTAGTATTGGTATATCGGTAGTGATGACTTACTTTGCCCAGCGGACTCAAATTAATCACGCCGCCTTTGCCGACTATATTGCACCACTCAATCAAGCGTTAAGTCAGGCAGTGGAGAGCGGCAGTTTAAATTTATCCACCCCGCAAGGACTTAGCCAAGTGAATGGAATGGTAACCCAACAAGCCGCTACATTGGCTTATTTGCAAGATTTTCGCATGATGATGTGGGTCACATTAGCAGCGATACCAATGTTATTTCTATTTAAGGGTAAACAAGCCGAAAAATAGATATGTCAATTCATTTGAGTAAGGCTTGAGGTGGCTTGCATCAACTACTACTATGGGAGAAAACCTTAACACAAAGAGCCTATGCATAAGCCTAAAGACTTTACCGAATTAGCTTGTAGTCAATGTACCAAAGGTGCGGGGCTGGATTTTGATTTTTCCATGGCCTTTCAGCCCATTGTGGACACAGCTAATCAATCAATTTTTGCCTATGAAGCGTTAGTCCGGGGAACACAAGGCGAATCGGCTTATTCCATCCTGAGCAAAATCAATGAATCGAACCGTTACCGCTTCGATCAAAGCTGTCGGGTTAAAGCTATTGCGTTGGCATCGAAACTAAACATAGCCTGTTTCGTTAGTATCAATTTTTTACCTAACGCCGTATATAAACCTGAATTATGTATTCGTACCACCTTACAGGCCGCCAAGGAATATCAGTTCCCAATCGAACGTATTTTATTTGAATTGATTGAAGATGAAGAGGTAAGTGACATCCCCCATCTACAAAACATTATTCAGGCCTATCAGGAAATGGGCTTTAAAACCGCCTTAGACGATTTTGGTTCCGGCCATTCCGGTTTAAATTTATTGGCTAACTTCCGGCCTGACCTACTCAAGCTGGATATGGAACTGATCCGTGATATTGACACCAATATCGTCAAGCAAGCCATTGTCCATCGAACGACGCAACTATGCCAAGATCTGAATATTCAAATTTTGGCCGAAGGAGTCGAAACCAAAGCTGAATTTGACTATTTGCAACAAACCGGTATCCATTTATACCAAGGCTACTATATCGCCAAACCGGAATTTGAAGCACTCCCGCAGATTAATCCTGCCATTTTTGTTTAATATGCGGTCACGCCAATCCAGATTAATTAGGATGGCTTGATTTTAACTGTAGCGGGATTTTCTGGTAAGATTAGCCCCCTACTTTATCCTCTTCTGAGATTGTTGAATGACTGATCGTGTAATCCGTATTGCCACCCGCAAAAGTGCTCTCGCTCTATGGCAAGCAGAATATGTAAAATCTGCCTTGCAGCAAGCACATCCTGCTTTACAAGTCGAACTGGTGCCAATGACCACTAAAGGTGATCGCATTCTCGATGCGCCGTTGGCGAAAGTCGGTGGTAAAGGGTTATTCATCAAAGAATTAGAAGTCGCTATGCAACAAGGCAAAGCAGATATTGCCGTGCATTCAATGAAAGATGTGCCGGTAGAATTTCCTGCCGGTTTCAGCATTCATGCGATTTGTGAACGGGAAGACCCCCGTGACGCCTTCGTGTCCAATACTTACGATTCCATCGCATCCTTGCCACAAGGTGCAATTGTGGGCACCTCCAGTTTGCGTCGCCAGTGCCAGTTACGCCATCATCGGCCGGATCTGAACATTAAAGACTTACGGGGTAACGTCAATACTCGTTTAGCCAAACTGGATGCGGGCGAATATGATGCAATTATTTTAGCCGCAGCGGGATTGTTGCGCTTGAAGATGCCAGAGCGAATTAAAGCCAGCATTGAACCTCAAGAATCATTACCGGCAGTGGGTCAAGGTGCAGTAGGCATAGAATGCCGTGATGATGATGCAGAATTAATTGCCTTATTACAGCCACTTCATCACATTGCTACAGCGACCTGTGTTCGCGCCGAACGCGCGTTAAATGCGACCCTGCAAGGCGGTTGTCAGGTGCCGATTGGCAGTTTTGCTGAGTTGCAAAATAATCAACTTTGGTTACGCGGATTAGTAGGTGCAGTTGATGGTAACAAGATCTTGTTTTCGCAATTATCGGGCCCTTGTGAAAATGCGGAACAAATCGGTGTACAGGTTGCCAATGCCTTATTAGAACAAGGTGCAGATGCACTGTTAAAACAAGCCTATCAGGATTAATAATGAGCGAATTTTTGTTATTTCGACCGCAGCCAAAATGTGATGTGAGCTGCCAGAAAATGCAAGCGGCAGGCATAGTCGTTCACGGCTTGCCATTGCAACAAATATCGCCAGATCCACAACAGATACAACGTTTTAGTAACGAGGTTGAAACGCTAGCACCTAAAGCCTGTGTTATTTTTACCAGTACCTATGCAGCTGAATATGCTGTACAAGCCATGCAAGATAAGACGTGGCCTGCAGAACTGAATTATTTTGCAATAGGCAAGAGTACCGCTGCAATCTTGCAAAAATCAGGTCTTAAGGTGCGTTTACCGAAACGATTTGATTCTGAAGGGCTGCTGGAAATGGCTGAATTAATTGATGTAGCCGATAAAACAGTAGCGATAATCAAAGGCCATCGTGGTCGTGTAGAATTGGATAAAACCCTGACCGAACGCAAGGCCAAGGTACAAACCTACAATTTATACCAGCGCACCGCCATTCAACTGGACAAGCCCATTCAAACATGGCAACAAAGCGCGATAAGGTGCATTATTGCCACGAGTGGTGAGCAAGTCGAACTGGCCTTTGAGCAATTCGAATCAAAATGGTTGATTTCACTCAACTGGATTACCGTCAGTCAGCGTATTGTGGATATACTAACCAGCAAAGGTGTTAGTAACGTTATACTCAGTGCAGATGCCACTGACGAAGCATTAATAACAAGTGCAAAGCAATTTTTGGAGCACCAAGCAATGACCGAGTCGCAAGAGCAACAAAAACTCAACCAGCTCGCACAGGAAATTAACCAACAACAAAATTCGGCTCCGAAAAAATCAGCCGCAGCAGCGCCTAAATCCGCGGCGACGTCCACAGCGAAGTCTACGACAGACTCTTCAGCAAACCGCAAAAATTCTGGCGGTGGGTGGTGGGCTTTTTTAACACTAATTAACTTTTTATTGTTGTTAGCCGTGGCTGGCGGTGCTTTTTGGCTGTGGCAACAATGGACGGCAAATCAGCAACAACAAGAAACTCGTTTGCAAAGCGAATTACAGCGTCAGCAGCAAGCCCTGACAGAACAACAGCAAAAACTCAGTCAATCTAATCTGGATTTTCAGAATAGTTTTCAACAAGCTCAACATCAGCAGGACAGCGAACTAGCCTCTGATTTACACAAGCTTACCCAGCAAGTACAAGCCAATCAGCAACATTTGCTGGAAATGTCCGGACGCCGCCCAAGCGATTGGCTGATTGCCGAGGCGGATTATTTAGTGCGTATGGCAGGACGTAAATTGTGGCTGGAACATGATGTGGCGACCGCAATCCTGATGCTGCAATCTGCCGATACCCGATTGGCCGACTTGAATGATCCGAGTGTGTTACCGGTACGGGCCAAAATTAGTGATGATATTCAAACCCTAAATTTAGTTAATAATGTGTCCACAGCGGATGTAGCGTTGCAAATAACGGCACTGATTAAACAAGTGGATGCCTTACCCCTAGCGATGGTTAAACTCCCCGAGGCTACCGATGCTTCCGATGATCGTGCTTTATCTGAATCGGTCTATGATTGGCAAACTAACTTAGCCAAGAGTTGGCGCGCTTTGGTAGATGATTTTATAACTGTCCGCCGCCGCACCGATAATATTCAACCACTTCTTAGTGATCAGCAGCAATGGCTGGTCAAAGAGCAGCTTAAGCAGCATTTGCTTCAGGCTCAGATCGCTGTATTACGTGAACAAGCACAACTTTTCCCATCACTATTAGAATTAGCACAACAAAACATACAGAAATATTTTGATCTCAACAGCAGTCAAGTCAGTCAATTTGAGCAACTTTTGCAGCAATTGACCACTACCGATATTAGCCGTAATTATCCACAACAATTGCAGTCAGCCAGACCGATACAGGATCTTTTACAACAACGGGTTAGCAACGTTTTTAATAATCACTCAACGGTAAAAAATGCCGATCTGACAGAAGCGAATTCAGTCACTGGACAAGAGGATCAAACACCATGATCCGCCTAGCAATATTGTTGTTAGCCATAGTCGCAGGTCTAATCGCTGGCCCCTATTTTATCGGGCAAAAAGGCTATGTACTAATCGCGTTAGATAACTGGACAATTGAACTTAGTGTAGTGAGTCTAGCCATTCTAGTCGTTGGCTTTATGATTGTGTTTTTACTCGTGGAGTGGATAGTAAAACGCTTATATAAAGGGTTTGGCGGCTCATTTAGTTTTTTCAGCCGCTGGCGTAACAAGCGCAAAAATAGTGCTTATATCAAAGGAATGCTGGCGCTAGATGAAGGCCACTATGTTGAAGCACAAAAACAATTTAGTCGCATCGATACGGACAATCTAATGGGTATTGACTTGTTAGCATCCGCTCAGGCTGCCACCAAGCTTAATCAAACCAACAAAGCCAAACAGTTGTGGCAACAAGCCGCACAAGATCCAATGACCGAGTTGGCTGCCAATCTGCACTTAATCAGAGCTTATCTGGAAGAAAACAATAGCAAAGAAGCGCTTGGCATACTGGAAAATTTAGCCGAGAAACATCTGCAACATCCTGCTGTTGCGCAATGTTGGGTTGAGGCATTAGCGATGCAAGGGCGCTGGCAAGAACTAAAAAGTAAATTAAAAGGCTGGAAGAAAACCCTGAGTTTGGAAAGCTATGCTTATTGGATGCAACAATCTTCTAAAGGCATATTCGCAGAAATTGCCAGTAAACAGGGTGCACTGCAGTTAAAAACGGCCTGGCAAGAGTTACCCCGCTCTGATCGCAAAGATCCGGCCCAACAAGCCGCCTACATTAAACAATTAATCGGTCAGGATATGCATAATGACGCAGCTGAAGCCCTGGTCGATTTTCAATCTCATCCTGAGCCGCAGTTAGTGCCATTATTTGCTTCATTACGCACCAATAATCCCACTGAGGTGATAAAAAAACTGGAAAGCTGGTTAAAACATGACGAATTTAATCTGCAATTGCTCAGTGCTCTTGGTCATGTCGCTTTTCATGCCAAACAATATCAACTGGCCGAAAAAGTGCTGCTGAAGCGTTTGAATCTGGGTAAGGATAGTGAAGACTTATTGCTACTGGCACAGATAAAAGAAGCCCTTGGACAGCCGTCAGAAGCGCTCGAACTATACAAGCAAAGTATAAAAAACTAGTTGTGGTATACTATTCGGGTATATAGCCCACAGACTAGCAAATGAGATATTGATCCGTAGTCGTTAGTTTGTAATTGGGTTAGCCAAGAGTGTCGACATTATCAACTCACCAACAAAGGTGAATATAAAAGATAAATACACTCTAAAAGGTTTTCTTTTCACCAATCAAATTGGGAATTTATATGACTTTTTCTATGACCGATATGGCGCGCAAAGCGCAAATCGCCTCAAGACAACTTGCGAGACTTTCATCGACTCAAAAAATTACCGTATTGGAACGCATTGCAGAGTTACTGGTGCACAATACCGACGAAATTTTAAAAGCCAATCAGCAAGATATTCAAGCCGCTGAAGCAAACGGATTAGCGGCAGCCATGCTGGACCGCTTGCGCCTTTCCCCCAAAGCAATCGAAGATATAGCCACGGCAGTACGTGACATTGCCGGACAACAAGATCCCGTGGGAACGATAAGTTCAATACAGCGTCGTCCTTCCGGAATTGAAGTGGGCAAAATGCGCATCCCACTTGGCGTGATCGCGATGATTTATGAGTCACGCCCCAATGTGACCATTGATGCTGCGGCATTGTGTTTAAAAGCCGGTAATGCGGTAATCCTGCGCGGTGGTAAAGAAGCCCTGCATTCCAATTTAGCCTTGGCTAAATGCATTGAAACAGCTCTGCAGGAAAACGGCCTCGATAGCAGTGCCGTGGTGGTGGTACCGGATCCCGATCGGGCCATTATGAATGAATTAATGACCCTTAATCAGTATGTGGATTTAATCATCCCTCGTGGTGGTGAAGGGTTAATCCGGTTTGTCTCGGAAAATAGCCGAGTACCGGTTATCCAGCATTTTAAAGGCGTGTGTCACTTTTATGTAGACGATGCCGCCGATTTGGATAAAGCCTTAAATCTGTTAAACAATGGTAAAGTACAACGAGTCAGTGCCTGTAATTCACTGGAAACCTTGCTTGTACACCAAGATGTGGCTGCACAGTTTTTACCCTTGGCTGCCAAGATGTTTAAACAAAATCAGGTTAAGATTCATGCCTGTGAACAAAGCATTAAATACTTTGATGATGCCGAACCGGCCAGCGAGGCGGATTGGGATGCAGAATATCTGGCACTAGAAATCGCGGTTCGTATTGTCGATGATTTCGATGCAGCTATTGCGCATATCGATCAATACAGCTCTGGACATACCGAAGTCATTGCCACTCAGGACTATTCAAGGGCGCAACAATTTATTCGCAGTATTAATTCTGCCGTGGTGATGGCCAACGCTTCATCACGTTTTTCTGATGGTGGAGAATTGGGATTGGGTGCCGAAATTGGCATTTCCACCAGTAAGCTACATGCTTATGGCCCAATGGGTGTTGAATCGTTGACAACAGAGAAGTTTATTGTCTTGGGTGACGGCGAAATCCGCCAGTAATCTCTGATTTATTTTCTGTTAATTTAGTCACTTAACGTTAAAATAAGCACCTTATAAATAAGGTGCTTATTTTCATGCCCAATATTGGTTTATTCATCGTTTGTGTGCTCATCTGGGGCTCTACCTGGATCGCTATTACTTATCAGTTGGGACATGTCGCGCCCATATTATCAGTCGCTTATCGCTTCAGTATTGCCGCGCTTATTCTCGGTCTGTTTTGTAAAATTAAGGGGTTATCCTTAACGTTACCAGCGGCCATTCATTTACGTATGTTAATGGTTGGTCTGTGTCTTTATACCCTTGATTACACACTGCTATATTACAGTGAACAGTATATTATCAGTGCGCTGGTGGCGGTGATGAGCTCAAGCATTATCTATATCAATGTAGTGTTACGGCGCCTGCTACTGAAAAAACCGATAAGAACCGAAGTCATATGGGGGGCGACACTAGGATTAGTTGGCGTTTTCCTGATATTCCTGCCTGAATTTGGTCAGCTGGGTACCAACACCATGCTATGGGTAGGTATAGGTTTAGCGATGGCCTCATTCTTTTTCGCTGCGATGGGTAACGTTGTATCAGAACAAATTCTGGATCGCGGCACCCCGGTGGTACAAATGAATTTCTGGGCCATGAGCTATGGCGTGATGTTTACCACCAGCTATGCGTTATTCACCAACACTCCCTTTTTACTGCCCAATAGCACCGAATATTGGACAGCTCTGATTTATTTGGCCCTTTTTGGCTCGGTCATTGCGTTTGGTGCCTATATGCAATTAGTCCAACGCATGGGATCTGACAAAGCGGCCTACGTGGTATTAATGTATCCCATTGTTTCACTGTTAATTTCCACCCTGTTTGAAGGCTTTAATTGGCATTGGCCGGCGATAACAGGTGTGTTATTCATCTTGTTGGGTAATGCCATTGCTATGGGCAAGTTAAAACGCAAACCACCCCAACCGGTCATATAGTAACTTGTGCTTAGACCTTATTTTTGTTTAAGTGGTGTGCCTTTAAGGCTTATGGATGACATACAAATATGCTTTTGCTGACATTTTATGTCTTTATTGCGCTGTTTTTCTCTTTTCTGTGTTCAGTATCAGAAGCGGTTATTCTGAGTGTTTCCAGTTCCTATATTTCGGTATTGGAAAATAAACAACGCCCCAGTGGCCTGTTATTGCGCGATCAAACCAATAATATAAACCGGCCGTTATCTGCCATTCTTACATTAAATACGATTGCTCATACAATGGGCGCCGCCGGCGCTGGCGCACAGGCGGCAGTCGTGTTCGGCAATGCATATCTGGGAGTGGCATCGGCCATCTTAACTCTGTTAATTCTGATTTTTTCTGAAGTTATTCCAAAAACGATTGGGGCAAGTCACTGGCGAAAACTAGCTCCTTTTACTGCCTATTTCCTCAAATATCTGTGCTGGTTGCTCCATCCCTTTGTTAGCTTGCTAGAAAAAATGACTCGCGCTTTTACCAACGAAAATGCGTTAAAAGGATTGAATCGTGTCGAGTTAAAAGCGATGGCTGAATTATCCCATCAAGAAGGTCAACTCGCCATTCACGAAGTGAATATCGTACAAAACTTGTTAGATTTACAAGCGATCAAAGTGAGGGATGCGATGACACCTCGCACGGTTGTGTTTTCCATTCCACAAACGATGAGTGTAGAAACTTTTTATCACAAGCATGCCAAAGTCAGCTTTTCGCGGATCCCAGTCTATGAAGATAATGACAGCGAGTTGATCACCGGCTTTGTGCTTAAATCTGATTTACTCTTGGCCCAAGCCCGCGGAAATTCTGACAAGCAAGTCAGTGAATATGCCAAACAAATGGTTACCGTGATCAGTTCCATGCCACTTGCTCGGATTTTCGAACATTTTTTACCGGGCAGAAATCATATGATTCTGGTGATGGATGAATATGGCGGTCTGGAAGGTATTTTAACCATGGAAGATTTACTCGAAACCTTGCTCGGCTTTGAAATTATCGATGAGAAAGATAAAACCATCAATATGAAAAAGCTGGCACAAACCAAATGGAAAAACCGATTAAATAAAGTACGTAAATCGACGGGAGAAGAACAGGACGATACCAATTCAAAATAATTGCAGATAAAGCGCATCCATGCCCGTTGCTGCGTTACTTCGCGGAGGATTAAACCAAAGGCGAATACTGCATTACTGCAATAAACGCCTTTGACCGGGGATTGAGCAGCGCGCTCTGGTCACTTTATTTGTTATGGTTATAGGCGACCTTCCCGTTGCCATTTATATAGCAGTTATCAAGCCAACATTTAAAACCAATAAAAACAATGGGTTATATTTTTAAAGGTCACTTGCATAAAAGTATATGCACAAAAAAGGTCAGATGTTGCACCTCGATAGTGAAAGCGCTCCCAGACCTGAACCTAAACTCAAAAATAATTAGCGACAGGCAGCACTTTGGGTAAGGGAATAAAAAAAGCCCGGTAAATTACCGGGCTATAAAAGCGGCTATCACTCCGCACTTAGGGAAAAAACTGGTTAGTTAGTTTCGACGATAGCTTTCATGTCTGTCATGTAGCCACGCAACTCATCGCCTATCCATTCAACATCGTGTTCACGAATGGCGCGATTAATATCTACCAACGTTTTGTTATCTACGCTATTTGACTCGGTATTCAACCCCTTGCCAATTACATCGGTATTGATGGAAGGCATAAATTTCTCTGCTAACAACGGAATGGCAGCGTTAGCAAACAAATAGTTGCCGTATTCTGCGGTATCAGAGATAACCACATTCATTTCATACAAACGCTTACGAGCGATGGTATTAGAAATCAGCGGTGTTTCATGTAACGACTCGTAATAAGCTGACTCAGGTAAAATACCTGCCTCTACCATTACATCAAACGCCAATTCAACGCCTGATTTGATCATTGCAACTAACAAAATACCGTGGTCGAAGAACTCTTGTTCTGAAATTTTACCGCTATATTCCGGTGCATTTTCAAATGCCGTCTGACCGGTTTCTTCACGCCATTTAAGTAAGTTAGCGTCACCATTCGCCCAGTCTTCCATCATATTTTTAGAAAACTCGCCACTGATGATGTCATCTTGATGTTTTTCGAATAATGGACGTAATAACTCAGTCAACTGCTCAGACAATTGAAACGCTTTCACTTTGGCCGGGTTCGACAGTCTGTCCATCATATTGGTTACACCACCGATTTTTAGCGCTTCGGTAATGGCTTGCAAACCAAACTGGATCAACGCACCGGCATAAGCGGCATCAATTCCATCGGCAACCATTTTTTCAAAACATAAAACAGCAGCGGTTTGTTGCATCCCACACAGAATGGTTTGCTCACCCATTAAGTCAGATTTCACTTCAGCAACAAACGAAGACTCTAATACGCCGGCACGATCACCGCCCGTGGCAGATGCCAATGCCTTGGCAATATCCCAACCTTGAGCTTGTGGATCATTTTCAGGATGTACCGCAATCAGTGTAGGTACACCAAAACCACGCTTATATTCTTCACGAACTTCGGTACCAGGACATTTAGGCGCACACATCACAACAGTAATGTCTGACCGAATTTGCTGACCTTCTTCAACAATGTTAAATCCGTGGGAATAGCCCAAAGCAGAGCCTTGTTTCATCAACGGCATAACCGCTTCAACTACAGACGCGTGTTGCTTGTCTGGCGTCAGGTTATAGACCAAATCCGCTTGCGGGATAAGCTCCTGATAAGTACCGACAGTAAAACCATTGGAGCTCGCACGTTGGAATGAATCACGCTTTTCATCAATAGCCGCTTGGCGCAATGCGTAAGACACATCCAAGCCGGAATCGCGCATGTTTAAACCTTGGTTTAAACCCTGTGCACCACAACCAACGATAACGATTTTCTTACCTTTAAGAAAACTACAGCCATCTGCGAATTCTTCACGTTGCATAAAACGACAACGTCCCAGCTGATCCAGCTGCTGACGTAAAGACAATGTGTTGAAATAATTTGCCATTAATAAAACCTTCAAAAATAAAATTGTTTAACTAGGGTTGTTAAACTTTACCTTACGAAGAATAGAGGATTGGCTTTGTTGTATAAAATGATATATTTGCAAAACTATATTTCATATTTTGCAACATGAGGTTTATTTAATGGATATCCGCAGCTTGCAACTGTTCCACCATTTGGCCTCCAGTCTCCATTTTGGCAAAACAGCGGAAGCCATGTATGTCAGTCCTTCGACGCTAAGCCGGGCAATACAACGACTGGAACAGGAATGCGACACCATCTTGCTGGTCAGAGATAATCGCAGTGTCAATTTAACCGCTGCAGGCGAAAAGATGCGTGACTTTGCCGCCGATACCTTAATGCACTGGTCACAACTTAAGGCTGATTTCAGCAAAAACAATCAACAACTAAGCGGGCAACTTAAATTGTTTTGTTCCGTAACAGCCAGTTATAGCCATCTACCCACGATCCTGGACAAATTCAGAGCCCGTTACCCCCAAGTAGAAATTCAACTCACAACGGGTGATCCAAATAGCGCCATTGATAAAATCGTCAATAAACAGGTGGATATTGCCATTGCGGTAGTGTCACCGGATTTCCCAGCTCATGTTCATCATCAGCATCTGGATAGTCGTCCGCTAGTGATGATCTGTCCTGCTGTGACTAAAATTACCCGTCTTGAACAAGTGGATTGGCGTAAAATTTCAATGATATTGCCCGAGTCCGGCCCGTCAAAACGAATTGTTCATCACTGGTTAACCGAGCATGGCATCCGGCCAAAAGTCTATGCAAATGTGGCCGGACACGAAGCCATTGTCAGCATGGTGGCGTTAGGGTGCGGTTTAGGGATTGTGCCTAAAGTCGTGGTGGATAATTCGGTAGCGCGAGATAAAGTTAACTGTATCCCGTTGACGGATATTGAGTCCTTTCAATTGGGATTGTGCTGTTTGACCGAGCGGGCTCAAGAACCGCTGATTAAATCAATGCTGAATGTGTCTTAACGATTTATGCCATGACTACATGCCTAACTGGCTCAACAAACGATCAAAACTGCGATAACTCAATGCCTGAGCAATATGTTCATGTTGTATATTATCTTGTTGATCCAGATCAGCAATGGTTCGGGCCACTTTAACAATGCGATGATAACTGCGAATAGATAGCCCCAGTTTTTCTACCGCAATTTCCAAAAACTTTTGATCTTCAGATAATAACGGACAATAACGCTCCAATTCTTTATTACTTAGATGAGCATTAGCCTTACCCGCTCTATGTAACTGCTTATTTCTGGCTTGAATAACTCGCTGGCGAATTTGTTGGCTGGATTCGCCTCGCTGTTTAATTTGTTCTGTAAAACTGCCGCTGGGCAATTTAGGAACATCAATTTGAATATCGATTCTATCCAGAAAAGGACCCGAAACCCGATTAAGGTAACGTAATATTTGTTCACTGGTACTGCGCCCATCATCCACCGCACCAGTAGGACTGGGATTCATTGCAGCAATTAACTGAAAATTAGCCGGAAATTGAGCCTGACGAGCAGCCCGAGAAATCGATACGATGCCAGACTCCATCGGTTCACGCAGTACATCCAATACTTTTCGGTCAAATTCCGGCAATTCATCCAGAAACAGTACACCATTATGAGCAAGAGAAATTTCACCGGGCCTTGGGATGCTCCCCCCTCCCACCAATGCTACCGCCGAACTAGTGTGATGAGGGCTACGAAAGGGTCGAGCGCGCCAGGTTAACGGATCAATGGTTTTACCGCACACTGAATGGATAGCAGCACTTTGTAATGCTTCATCATCACTCATTTCCGGTAAGATACTGATTAAACGATTGGCGAGCATGGTTTTGCCGGTCCCCGGAGGCCCCGTCATTAACATATTATGCTGACCGGCCGCCGCGATTTCTAGCGCTCTTTTAGCTGCGCTTTGACCGACAACATCCTGCATATCAATAGCATAATGAGCCTGATGAGCCGCTTTCTGAGCGGGTTCAAACTTTAGCGAGTGCTGACCAATCAGATGATGATAAACATCTAGTAACTGATTAGCCCCGAGTACTTTAATACCGTTAATTAATCCAGCTTCCTGAACATTGTTAGCCGGCACAATGGCGGTATGGTTATTTCGATGACAAGCAAACGCGAAAGGTAGTACACCGCTGACAGCACGGATCTCGCCACTAAGACTTAATTCCCCAATAAATTCAACACTATCCAGTTTATCGGCCACAATCTGACCACTGGCGGCAATGATCCCGATCGCAATAGCCAGATCAAAGCGCCCCCCTTCTTTCGGTAAGTCAGCAGGCGCCAGGTTCACCGTGATGCGCTTAGCCGGAAATTCAAACTGCGAATTAATCAGTGCACTTCTAACCCGATCCCGTGCTTCACGCACCGAGGCTTCCGGCAGACCTACAATATTAAAGGCGGGAAGGCCATTAGCTAAATGGACTTCAATTGTGATAAGTGGAGCCTCAACTCCGACACAGGCTCGACTATGGACTCTGGCTAACGACATACACTTCTCCCTATCACACCTAGGGGGAGATTAGCTTCCATGTTGATATTGCTAGACAACGACACAAGCTCCCCTTCATTGGCTCCTAATTTAAAGCTAGCTAGAGATTGAGAATATTCAATGATAAACAATTGTTTTATTTATTATATTGGCCACCTGTCAGCAGGATTGACCGTAAAAATAGGATCAACTAGTCTTATATCAGTTTGCATTTATACGCTGCTGCCACTTCATATACCCTATTGCGGTTTTAACCGTCTAGACTAGTCGGGGCAACCAACATCTTCATAGCAGGGATTGTCATTGAATGAATAACGTCTTGAAAGAATCTATTTTACAGCGCGCTTGGCTGGTCATCCTGTTAGTTATTATCAGTGTACTGGTTGCCGGTTTTGGTGCTAAAAACCTGTATTTTCGAGGCGACTATAAAGTTTTCTTTGGTCAGAATAACCCTGAACTGGCCGAATTTGAAAATATGCAGCAAACCTTTAACAAGAACGACAATATTGGCATCTTAATCGCGCCACAAGATGGCAAGGTTTTTACCCAACAACATTTAGAATTACTTTGGCATCTGACCGAAGATGCTTGGCAAATTCCTTATTCTAGCCGAGTCGATTCAATCACCAACTACCAACATACCCAAGCCGAAGAAGATGATTTATTAGTCGAGCCATTATTGCTTGATCCAGAGGATCTGAACGATGAAAAAATTGCGCAAATTAAACAAGTTGCGCTTCATGAACCTTTACTCCTGAAAAAACTGGTTTCTGCTGCCGGACATGTGGCATTAGTCAATGTCAGTGTCCAGTTGCCGGATAAACATGATCAGACCGCAGAAGTAGCTGAGATTGTTTCATTCACGCGTGATTTGGTTAAACGATATCAGCAACAATATCCCGATGTGCAATATCACCTGATTGGTATCGTTATGATGAATAACGGCTTTTATGAAGAATCACAAAAAGATGCCGCGACGCTGGTTCCCGCAATGTTTTTAGCCATTATTTTAATGCTTGCTATATTGCTACGCTCACTCTCTGCCACATTTAGCACTGTGTTAGTGATTGTCATCAGTAATATCGCCACATTGGGCATTGCCGGGTGGATGGGATACTATCTCTCCACTGCCACCATTAATGCCCCCATCATTGTGATGACGTTAGCCGTAGCCGATTGCGTGCATATTGCCTCATCCATGTTGTTCGCCATGCGTCAGGGTGAGACAAAAGAACAGGCTATCGTGCATAGTTTGCAACTGAATATGAAGCCCGTGTTTATCACCAGCGCGACCACCGCCATCGGCTTTTTGACCTTCAATTTCTCCGATGTTCCGCCCTTACAGGATTTGGGAAATATAGTGGCTATCGGGGTGTTGTTTGCCTGGCTTTTTTCCATCACTATATTTCCGGCATTACTGCGTATTCTACCCGTCAAAGTGACCCCTTTTAGCGAGGATCATAACGGTGCCATGGAAAAGCTGGCTAACTGGGTCATTCATCACAAAAAAACGCTATTACCTGCTACATCACTATTTATTGTGCTAGGCAGCGCATTAGTGCCTCTAAATTCAATTAACGATGTGGCTATCGAGTATTTTGATACTTCACTGACATTCCGTCAGGACAGTGATTTTATGCAGGACAACCTTTCCGGCTTTACCACTATTGATATTGCCCTGAATACTGGCCACGCCAGTGGAGTCAATGATCCGCAGTTTTTAAGTCAGGTTGAGCGGTTATCCGATTGGTTAAGGTCGCAACCAGAAGTCGACCATCTGTTCACTCTGACCGATACCTTTAAGCGATTGAATAAAAACATGCATGGTGACGACCCTGAATGGTATACGTTGCCGGAAGAGCAGGATTTATCTGCGCAATATCTGTTGATGTATGAAATGTCCCTACCTTATGGGCTCGATTTGAATAATCAGCTCAACATAGATAAATCTGCCCTGAGATTAACATTAACGGTACAGAGCATGGGCAGCCACGAGCTAGTAGAACTGGAAAACCGGATCAGGAATTGGATGAATCAAAATAGCCCGGATATTGCTGTATCGGTAGCGAGTGTCCCGTTGATGTTTGGCCATATTGGTGAAAGAAACATGTCGAGCATGATCCTGGGCACTACAGTAGCAGTTATTCTGATCTCCGGCCTGTTAATGCTCGCCCTGAAGGATGTTCGTTTAGGGTTAATAAGCCTTATTCCCAATCTGGCTCCGGCGGGTATCGGCTTTGGTTTATGGGCGTTATATAACGGTAATATTAATCTGGCCTTGTCGGTAGTGACCTCGATGTGTTTGGGGATTGTGGTTGATGATACGGTACACTTTTTGAGTAAATATCAATATGCCCGCAAGCAAGGCAAAGATCCGGAAGCAGCGGTTCGCTATGCGTTTTCAAGCGTCGGCAGAGCCTTATGGATTACGACCTTCGTCCTGTTTGTCGGTTTTATGATTTTATCTTTGTCGGCATTCACCCTAAATAGCTACTTAGGACTGTTAACCGCCGTGATTATCTTAATCGCCTTGGCGGTAGATTTCTTATTCTTACCCCTATTTTTAATGCTGTTGGACACACGCAGCTATGTTGGAGATTCAAATGAAGCATAAACCTTACGCACTGATAAGCAGCATTATTTTAGTGCTGTTCTCGCTTAATCAAATGGCGATAGCGCAAACAGCCCAGGAAAAAGGCCTACAGATTGCCAAACAACGCAAAGAATTGGATAAAGGCTGGGGTAGCAGTGAGTCAGACACCACTATGATTTTACGAGATGCTCAGGGCAATGAAAGTATTCGTAGCATTCGGACTAAAGCATTAGAAGTGCAAGGGGATGGGGATAAAGGTTTAACTATTTTTGAACAGCCTGCAGATGTAAAAGGCACTGCCTTTTTAAATTTTTCCCATGTTAATGATGCCGATGAACAATGGCTTTATTTACCTGCGATTAAACGGGTAAAACGCATATCTTCCCGCAACAAGTCCGGTCCCTTTATGAGCAGCGAATTCGCATACGAAGATATGAGCTCATTTGAACTGGCTAAATATGAATTCACCTATCTACGCGATGAAACATTCAATGGACAAGATTGCTTTGTGGTAGAAAGCATTCCCACTGATGAATATTCTGGCTATACCAAAATTATTAACTGGATCGATAAACAACATTATCGGGTTCTGAAGAGCGAATTTTATGATCGCAAAAAAGCACTGTTAAAAACGATGACGATGTCTAACTACCAACAATATTTGGACAAATACTGGCGACCGCTACAATTGGATGTCGTCAACCACCAAACAGGAAAAAGCACCCGCTTAATCATTAGCGACATTAAGTTTAATACTGGCCTGGACGATAACGATTTCAACAAGAACAGTTTGAAACGTGCCAGATAACGGATACGTATCCAAGCTCTGCATCCGTAGTTAGTGAGTAAGTACCAGTGAAAATACATTCAATGTTATCCCTGTTGTCATTATTAGCGTTCCCTGTCGCTGTTAGCGCGGCTAACAGCGCACCAGCAGAAAAAACGCAACAAATTACCGTACAGCAAGGCGATACATTATGGAGTATCGCTTATCGCTTCCGCCCTAGTGACCGGATCCCCATGGCGCACATGATGCAGGTTATTTATGCGCGTAATCCCGAAGCCTTCTATACTCAACAGCTAACTAGCCTAAAAGCAGGCGCACTTTTGGTCATCCCACTTGATGTTGACACCCTGCTGTCAAACCAACCAAACGAGTTGGTTAGTGCAGCACAACAGGCAACCGTCGAGCCGGTACCAGCAGCACTTGCGCCTAAGAAACCAGTCAACATTACGTCAACCACAACGACATACAATACAACCTCCGAAACGCAATTTGATACTGCAATCCCCGACAATGCTGCGGCGGAACCATCCAATTTTATGATTGATGGCACCGTTGGCCTTGAGGGGCGTTACTTTCCCCAGACGGCCGAATTTGCTCAGCAAACCAATAAACAATGGTCGGGAGTGGCACAACTGGATTTTTATCTACCTTGGAACGATGAATATGATGCGGTGAGTTTTTCGCCTTTTTATCGTAAAGACAGCCACGATCCCCAACGTACTCATTTGGATATTCGCGAACTTAAATATTTACATGTCGGTGAGGATTGGGAGATCCATGTCGGTATAGACAGTGTGTTTTGGGGCGTAACAGAGACGCAACATCTGGTGGATATTGTTAATCAAACCGATTGGGTCGAAGCTCCTGATGGAGAAGATAAACTCGGTCAACCGATGCTGCATTTATCCACATTGCACGATTGGGGTACATTAGACTTTTTTGTTTTACCTTACTTTCGCGAACGCACTTATCCTTGGTGGCAGGGCCGTTTACGCGGTCCAATACCGGTTAATACCGACTTGGCCTTATATGAATCAAAAGATGAACAGCACCATGTTGATTATGCCATGCGCTGGAATCATTCCTTTAGTGACTGGGATTTAGCGTTATCCGGATTTAGTGGCACATCCAGAGAACCCATACTGATTCAACAATTGGATCTATCGGGTAATCCCCAAATGGTGCCTTTTTACCCGCAAATTAATCAACTTGGTGTTGAAACCCTTTATATCAGTGGTAGCTGGATCTGGAAACTGGAAGCCATTCACCGAGAGGGCGAGTTAATCAACAACTATCAGGCTGCCGATTTCGGGTTTGAATACACTTTTTATGGCGTGAACGAATCGGTTATTGATGTGGGCTGGTTGATGGAATACCAATACGATAGCCGTGGCAAGCTTGCCACCAGCATGGCGCAAAACGACTTATTTATCGGTACCCGCTTAGCATTTAACGATATCGATGGCAGTGAAATATTGGCCGGTATTGCTCAAGATCTTGATTTCAGTAACAGTCGCAGCTTACTTATTGAAGCCAAAACCCGCTTAAATGCTAACTGGACCGCCAATCTGGATGTGTGGCTATTTAGCAGCGATGACCCACAAGATCTGAATTACTGGATCCGCCAGGACGACTTTATTCAATTTACTCTTGAGTTACATTTCTGATTTTATCTTTTAATTAATACTCAGGCTCAAGACTAACAACAGATAGGATAATCATTGCCATATTTTTCTCATTCCTTGTACAACCGCATGGGAAACTCATTCCGGTTGATTAAATACCGGCAAACTCCATTGCCAACGCATCGCCATTAATCGCATTATCAAGGTCGTCATACCGCCAATAAACATACAATATTCACGTGATAACCCAAGATAAAAAGCAAAGCAGAACAGCGATCCTCCCACTACACAGGTAGTAGCATACAGCTCACCTTTGAGCACTAATGGAATTTCACGGCACATAACATCACGAATTAAACCACCAAATACGCCCGTCATGGTTCCCATGACTACCGCCACTAATGGCGTTACGCCAAGACTCAAGGCTTTTTGCACCCCCATCACATTAAAAAAGGCTAATCCAATCGCATCAGCCAGTAATAAAAAACGTAATGGAAACTTATCATTGTTCCTTACCCAGATAATGGTCAAGAACGCAGCGATAAAAATCGAATACAGATAACTGTTATCCTGTACCCAAAACACCGGCACATCCAGAATTAGATCCCGAGTGGTGCCTCCACCAATAGCGGTAACAGATGCCAGCACTACCACGCCAAAACCATCCATATGCTTCTTATGCGCCATTAAGGTACCGGAAATGGCAAACACCGCCACGCCTAATATGTCCACCCAATGTAACCATTCATTCATTTTGATAACCACTTTTTCGTCACTTATGCGACTTTATAACAATTTTATGCAGTGTTTGCTTGATCTGATTAGGCTTCGCATGATAACTCTATAGACATCACTTGCAGGAGCTTTTATGACTATTACACCATTTTCAATTTGTGTAGACGTGATGGTGATTATTCACCCAACGTGAGGGTTTGGTTGAGCGGAATAAAGTGAACTGACACTAAACCCTCGAGCATTCCTCGGGGGTTTTTATTTTGTGTATATGAAAGATCAACACGCCCTAACGAAACGGTGAAATAGGCGGTATTATTACGCCAATACAGATTGACTCAACGCAACTGACTGCAAAGATTATATTTTCATTCAAGAAGTGACTAACAGGATAAAGACAATGCCAAAATTACGTTCAGCAACATCCACTCAAGGTCGAAATATGGCTGGAGCACGAGCCTTATGGCGTGCCACCGGTATGACGGATGGAGATTTTGGTAAGCCTATTATTGCTATTGCGAACTCATTTACCCAATTTGTTCCCGGTCATGTGCATTTGAAAGATATGGGACAATTAGTCGCGCGCAGTGTTGAAGAAGCGGGCGGTGTCGCCAAAGAATTCAACACCATTGCGGTCGATGACGGTATCGCCATGGGACACAGTGGCATGCTGTACAGCTTACCCTCACGGGAATTAATTGCCGATGCAGTGGAATATATGGTTAATGCGCATTGTGCTGATGCCTTAGTGTGTATTTCTAACTGCGATAAAATCACTCCGGGCATGTTAATGGCAGCCTTACGTTTAAATATTCCAGTGGTGTTTGTCTCTGGTGGTCCAATGGAAGCGGGCAAAACCAAGTTGTCCGATCAAATTATTAAACTGGATTTGGTTGATGCCATGGTCGCGGCTGCGGATGACAAAGTATCAGATAGCGATAGCGATAAAATCGAACGTTCCGCCTGTCCCACTTGCGGCTCCTGCTCTGGTATGTTTACCGCCAATTCAATGAACTGTTTAACCGAAGCCTTAGGGCTGTCTTTACCCGGTAATGGTTCAATGTTGGCCACCCATGCTGATCGTGAAAATCTGTTTAAACGCGCGGGTAGCTTAGTGGTTGAATTATGTCAGCGTTACTACCAACAAAATGACGAAACCGCGTTACCCCGCAATATCGCTAATCGTACCGCTTTTGAGAATGCCATGAGTCTGGATATCGCCATGGGCGGCTCAACCAATACTATTTTGCATTTATTGGCAGCCGCACAAGAAGGTGAGGTGGATTTTGTACTGGAAGATATTGATCAGCTGTCCCGCAAGGTTCCCCAGTTGTGCAAAGTCGCCCCTTCCACCCCGGAATATCATATGGAAGATGTGCACCGCGCAGGCGGAGTGCTAGGTATTCTAGCCGAATTGAATCGAGCCAATTTATTTAATCCGGATAACCCGCATATTTTGGGTAAGACCATCGGTGAGGTCATTGCCGACTGGGATATTATCAATCCGGATAACCATTCTGCGCTGACGTTTTATAAAGCCGGGCCTGCGGGTATCCGCACCACCAAAGCGTTTAGCCAAAATTGCCGTTACCCCACCGCCGATACGGATCGTGAAAAAGGCTGTATTCGTAATCTAGAGCATGCGTTTAGTAGCGAAGGGGGGTTAGCCGTCCTATCGGGAAATTTAGCTGAGAATGGTTGTATTGTTAAAACCGCTGGCGTAGATGATTCGATTCTTAAATTTACCGGACCGGCACGTATCTTCGAGAGTCAGGATGAAGCGGTAGCGGCGATTTTAAATGATAAAATTGTCGCTGGTGACGTGGTAGTCATTCGTTACGAAGGTCCTAAAGGTGGACCGGGAATGCAAGAGATGTTGTACCCCACGTCCTACCTTAAATCCAAGGGCTTAGGCAAATCCTGTGCGTTGCTCACCGACGGAAGATTCTCCGGCGGTACATCCGGTTTATCCATAGGGCATTGTTCACCCGAAGCCGCCAGTGGCGGAGCTATTGCGTTAGTCGAAGAAGGCGATTTAATTGCCATCGACATTCCAAACCGCAGTATTCAACTACAGATTTCCGATCAGGAGTTGGCCAGCCGCCGCGAAAAAATGAACAACAGTGATAAGCCTTGGAAGCCCAAAGACCGGGTCAGAGAAGTCTCTATTGCATTAAAAGCTTACGCCATGATGGCCACCAGCGCCGACTTGGGTGCGGTACGTGATAAAACCTTATTTGAAGACTAGGCCGGAGATTTAAATTGAACGTAAGCAACAGTGAGTACTTACATAAAATATTACTTTCACCGGTTTATGAGGCAGCAGTCAAAACTGATCTGGTCAAACTGGACAAGCTTTCAGCTGAGTTAAACAATCAGATTTTCCTGAAACGCGAAGATCAGCAGCCCGTTAAATCATTTAAGCTACGTGGTGCCTACAATCGTCTATGCCAGTTATCACAACAGCAACTCGATGCCGGGGTGATTGCGGCATCAGCAGGGAATCATGCCCAGGGCGTGGCTTATTCTGCCAAGAAAAAGGGCATTCAGGCCACTATCGTGATGCCGGAAACTACCCCGGAAATCAAAATTGAAGCCGTCCGCAACTTTGGTGGTGAGCACGTCAATGTAGTGCTGCACGGCACCAATTTTGATAGTGCCAGTCAGCATGCCAAGCAGCTTGCTAACGAATTTGGCTACACCATGATCCCGCCGTTTGATAATCCCGACGTGATTGCCGGACAAGGCACTATTGCCCGCGAAATGCTCGAACAAAATCCGGATCTGGAAGTCTTGTTTATTGCCGTCGGTGGCGGCGGTTTAATCGCCGGCATTTCGGTATTTCTGAAACAATTAAAGCCGGATTTAAAAATTATCGCGGTAGAGTCTGACGAGTCGGCCTGCCTTAAAGCCGCATTTGAAGCAGGCCATCCAGTAGAGCTGCCTTCGGTGGGTATTTTTGCCGACGGTGTCGCCGTGAAAATTATTGGTACCGAACCCTTTCGCCTATGTCAGCAATTTGTTGATGAAGTGGTAACCGTCAATAGCGATGAAATTTGTGCCGCCATTAAAGATATTTTTGATGATACGCGAGTGATTGCCGAGCCTGCTGGTGCGTTGTCTGTCGCAGCCATTCGTAAATATCTCAAACAGCATACAGAGATGCAAAACAGGAATATTGGCGGCATTTTGTGTGGTGCTAATATCAATTTCCATACCCTGCGTTATGTATCGGAACGTTGTGAATTGGGTGAGCAAAAGGAAGCCGTATTTGCTACCCGATTACCTGAGCGAAAAGGAGCATTCCGCCAATTTTGTAAACTACTGGGCGGACGGGCGATTACCGAGTTTAATTATCGTTACGCTCGGCCTGAAGAGGCCCATGTCTTTGTCGGTTTGAAATTGCGTCAAGGCCGGCAAGAATTTGCTGATATTTGCGACAATCTTGAACAGCACGATTACAAACTGTTTGATCTATCTGACAATGAAATGGCCAAACTACATGTACGCTATATGGTCGGAGGCCGTCCAGTTGGATTGAATAATGAACATATTTATTCATTTCAGTTTCCTGAACATCCCGGGGCGTTAATGAAGTTTCTCGATACGCTGGGAGAGCGCTGGAATATTACCTTATTCCATTATCGCAATCATGGTGCGGCGGACGGACTGGTGCTGGTAGGGTTTGATATCCCAGCCGATTCGCAAGCAGATTTCGATCAGCATCTGACCCAGTTGGGCTATCATTTTAATGAGCAAACCGATAATCCGGCTTACAAATTTTTCTTATCAGATATTAACGGGATAAGTTAATTTGCCTGAGTCTGCAAGTATTGGATAAATTCATCATCAGGTAGCGGTTTTGACCACAAATATCCCTGGGCAAAATCGCAACCTAACTGGTGTAAAGACGAGGACTGTGCTGTGGAATCGACACCTTCAGCAATAGTTTTCAGCCCCAGATTGGAGGCCATTTGTATGATGGTCGTAACGATAGTTTTTTCCTGATGGCTGGTTAGCATCAGTTGTACAAACGACATATCGATTTTCAACGTTCCAATTTGCAGATTTTTGAGATAACCAAGATTGGAATAACCCGTCCCAAAATCATCAATCGAAAAGTGCACCCCCGTCTGGCTTAACCGGCTAAGGCAATCAAGCATAGTAGCGCTATGTTCCAGAAATAGCGATTCGGTCAATTCCATTTCCAGACAGCTGCCATCAAGTTCATATTGCTGTAATGCCTGTAATACCACTTCGGTTAAATCACCTCGTTTAAACTGCAACGGTGAAACATTCACCGCCACGGTCAACCCACTAAAACCGGACTGGTGCCAATGCCTGCATTGTTTGCAAGCCTGTTGAATTACCCACTTGCCTATATCGATAATACAACCAGACATCTCCGCCAGATGAATAAAATGATTCGGCATCAGCAGGCCGTAGCGCGGATGATTCCAGCGGAGCAATGCTTCAGCACCAATAACTTTGCCATTAGCCAAATCAATTTTGGGTTGATAGGCTAACCAAAGTTCATTGTTGCTCACTGCCACGCGCAGATCAGCGATAAGGCTAATATCTGACTGGGCATCCTCTCCCATTTTGTCGTTATAGAACAAATAGTTGTTCTTACCTTTAAATTTTGCCGCATACATGGCCAAATCCGCTTTACCACACAGGGAATCAAAATCGTCACCCTGGTCCGGGAAAACAGCGATCCCTATTGAGCAAGTGACACTCAGATCATTGCCCTGCACTTTGACCGGCAGGATAATATTACTAAGGATTTTGTCAGCCAGTTTTTCGATTTGCCGCTGATTATCAAGATCCTCAATGATCACCAGAAATTCATCCCCCCCCGAGTCGGCAGATGGTATCGCTATCACGCAACAACCCGACTAAACGCTGAGATATGCCTACTAATAGCGCATCACCTACCTGATGGCCGAGCGAATCATTGACATGCTTGAAATTGTCTAAATCAATAAACAACAAACTGGCGAGTTTATGATGACGGATAGAACGTGAAAGAGCTTGTTTAAATCGTTCTTTGGCCAGACTTCTATTGGGTAAATTGGTCAAAACATCATGATGCAACAGAGTATGAATTTGCTGTTCAGATTCAACCACCCGTTTGTTTTCTTCCGAAATGCGTTTAACGGCCAGACGCAAGTCATTGGATAACAGCCAGACACAATAGGTTGTCAGTAGCAGCAAAATACAGATCAAAATTGCCGCACCGAGATCCGACGGTAACGCCTGATGCAAATATATTCCGGCCGTATTGACATAACCAATGAGTAAAATATTAGCCACAATAAAAGCCAATAACGCTTTAAATAGGCGTTGTGAACCTAAAATAACTGCAAAAATTAAAATACCGGGAAACGCAATTAACGCCTCATCACGTAACCCCTGATTGCACCAGATTAAGTAGGTTAGAGCGACAGTGACCGACCACATAAAGGCCGCCGCAACGGTATCAATATTGCTGTGTTTTGCTTTGCGAGAAATGGCATAAATCAGCGCAAAGAGCACGACTAGAACAGGAACTTCGGTCCATGCACCAAAATAAATGCGATGCAGAATAACAATCAGTATGATGGCCCGGGAAGCGAAAAGGGCCTGAAGTAATCGGTTTCGTCTATACCCGTACGAGAGAATCGCAGCGACTTCATTAGGATCATACTTATCCGCCATCCACACACTCCTGACGCTGATGTAGCAACTCAGATAATGCTATCGATCCGAAGATACAAGTTGCACAATTGAAGTTAGAGCTTAGTCTTGTTTTTCCAGTTCAGCCAGACGGGCTTCTAATTCAACCAGCTTTTCGCGGGTACGGATAAGTACCTGACTTTGCACATCAAATTCCTCACGGCTAACAAAATCCAAACGGCTTAACTGATGTTGTAATACCTGCTTCACTTTTGATTCTGCGCCTTCGGCCATATTTTTAATACCCGGCGGTACGGCATCGGTAATTTGTTTAGCTATTTCTTCCAGTTTTTGTGGATTGATCATAAATCGAATTCCTAGGGAGTTTTAAAGATTATTGTACCGGATTATCAGCTAAAGCGAACAATCGATTTTAAACTCCGGCAAGCGGCTTCTTGTCTGGTATAAACCACAATAATTTTTTACAATCCCCGCCCCGTTATTCAAGGTATGCAGATGAAGCTTAATCCGGCACAAAATGAGGCAGTTACGTATATATCCGGTCCCTGCCTGGTGCTGGCCGGTGCCGGTAGCGGTAAAACCCGAGTCATTACTAATAAAATTGCCTATCTGGTGCGTGAATGCAATATGCCCGCCCGTTATATTGCCGCGGTGACCTTTACCAATAAAGCAGCCCGGGAAATGAAGGAACGGGTGGGACAAACCTTAGGCAAAAAAGAAGCACGTGGTTTAAAAGTTTCGACCTTTCACACCCTTGGACTCAAAATCATCAAATCTGAGGTCAAGCAACTGGGGATCAAACCCGGCTTTTCGTTGTTTGATGATAAAGACAGCCTGAAATTATTAAAAGATCTGACCATGGATCTGTTGGATGGCGATAAGGAGCAACTGTCCTTGTTGCAAAGCTGTATTTCTAACTGGAAAAATGACCTTAAAACACCAGAACAGCTTAGCCGGATGCAGTTATCACCCAGTGAAGTTGAGTTTGCCCAATTTTACCAGCAATACCAGAATCATCTGCGAGCCTATAATGCACTGGATTTCGATGATCTTATTCTGCTACCCACTTTGTTGCTAAAAACCAATGAGTCGGTGCGGCAAAAATGGAATATGCGGATTAAGTACCTGCTTGTGGATGAGTATCAGGATACCAATACCAGTCAATATGAGTTAGTTCGTTTATTAGTCGGCGAGCGCCAGCATTTCACCGTCGTTGGTGACGATGATCAGTCCATCTATTCCTGGCGCGGAGCACGGCCACAAAATCTGGTATTGCTACAAAAAGATTTTCCCAGTTTAAAGGTGATAAAACTGGAACAAAATTACCGTTCATCTGAACGAATTTTGCATTGTGCCAATATTCTGATCCAAAACAATCCTCATGTGTTCGATAAAAAACTCTTTTCTACCTTAGGTCAGGGGGAAACCTTAAAAGTTATCCCCACCAAAAATGAAGAGGATGAAGCACAACGGGTTGTGGCTGAATTAATGGCGCATAAATTTATGAACCGCACCTCGCATAAAGATTATGCCATTCTGTATCGGGGCAATCATCAATCACGAGTATTCGAAAAAGTCCTGACTACTAACAAAATCCCTTACAAGCTCAGTGGCGGCATGTCATTCTTTGGTCGGGCAGAAATTAAAGACATGATGGCCTATTTGCGCTTATTGGTGAATCAGGATGACGATAATGCGTTGTTACGCGTAATCAATACCCCTGCGCGAGGAATTGGCCGCACCAGCATGGAAAAGCTGGGTAATTTCTCCAATCAATTAAAAGTCAGCTTATTTGAAGCCGCCTGTCACCCTCAATTACAAAATGTGCTCAGTGGCAAGCCCTTAGTGGCTATCGAACAATTTAGCCGTTGGTTGGTAGAGCTATCTGACAATGTAGTCAGAGGTGATGGTATTGCCGTCATCCGCGACATGATCAAGTCTATGCACTATGAAGAATATCTGTATGAATCCAGCACAAGTCCCAAAGCAGCAGAAATGGGCATGGCCAATATCAGCACCCTGTTTGGCTGGATCAGCGATATGCTCGAAGGTAACGAACTCGATCCCCCGATGACCTTACAGGAAGTCGTTAATCGTCTTATCCTGCGCGATATGATGGAGCGGGGTGAAGACGAAGATGAAGCCGACCAGGTGCAATTGATGACCTTTCACGCTTCGAAAGGACTGGAATTCCCCTATGTATTTATGGTGGGGATGGAAGAAGGCCTGCTACCGCACCAATCCAGTATTGATGAAGATAATATCGATGAAGAAAGGCGATTAGCCTATGTGGGGATCACCCGCGCCCAGAAAGAACTATTTTTCACGCTTGCCCGCGAGCGCAGGCAATATGGTGAAGTAATCCGTCCCGAACACAGTCGCTTCTTGGATGAGTTACCCCATGATGATGTTGTATGGCAAGACAAAAAGATTAAAGCCGATCCGCAAGAAAGACAGCGTAAAAGTGAAATGGGTATTGCTAATTTGCGTGATATGTTGGGCAAAAACGAATAGATTAGAATCACTCAGCGGCCAGTGAGCGCATAAAAGTTAAGTCTTGCTTGTATCTTTTTTAACGACTAGCTTTTGAGCTGGTTTTACAAAAGCGCCTTGTCCATACAGGCAGCCAATACCAATCAATTCGCGCAGTTGTTGTGCGGTTTCAATCCCTTCAGCAATCACTTTAAAATCCAGATGTTCACCAATATTCAGTACCGATTGGATCATCTTGAGGTTCTTTTGGGAACGCGGAATAGAACGAACATAACGATGGTCAATTTTGACGTAATCCAGAGGATAGGAATACAAATAGCTCAACGATGCTAAACCACTGCCAAAATTATCCAGCACCAGTTGAATCCCAGCCTTTTTCAATTTAGTCAATGCCGGAAGAATGTGTTGGGAACGACGGTTCAACGCATTCTCGTCAAATTCAAAGATTAGATGATAAGGATTTATCCCGGTGGCACGGATTTTATCCAGCAAACTATTAATTAATTTTGGCTGAAGCAACTGGTTAACCGATACATTAATCGCAATGCGATAACGTTTTTCAGGTCCATCAGAATATTGCCATTGACGCAGCAACGTACAGGCCTGCTCAACCAGAAAATTATCCAGCTCTAACGTTAAACCACTTTCTTCAGCAACCTGACAAAATTGCTCACGCTGGATTTTACCCAGGCGTGGATGCTCCCAGCGAATATAGGCTTCAAAATACAAAAACTCTTTGCTTTCCAAATCCACCGCTGGTTGGAAAAAACACTCAAAAGCCGACTCGCGTAAGGTACGGCGAAATTCATTTTCGAGTTCCAGTTCTTCCAGCAACTTATCGCGCATACTCTTATTAAATAGAGCATAACGACCACGTCCCATTGATTTGGACTGGTACATCGCGGCGTCGGCATCACGAATCACTTCATCAGCGGACTGATACCAGCTTTCCAGCAATGCAATACCAATACTGGCACCGGAATACATTTCTTTATCTTCCAGCACAAACACTTTAGCCAATGAATTAATAATACGAGTCGCCACGTCCTCAGCGTCTTCAACTGATTCAAAGGTATCGAGTAAAATAACGAATTCGTCGCCACCCAATCTGGCCAATAAATCATGACCACGAATGCATTTGCTGATCCGTTTGGACACCTCAATCAAAAACATATCACCGGCATAATGGCCAATGGTGTCATTAATTTGTTTAAACCGATCCAAATCAATAAATAGCACTGCAAAATTTTGTTCTTTATGGCGCTGTTTATTCGCCACCGCCAACTCTAACCGATTGGTAAACATGACTCGATTGGGTAAACCGGTTAACGCATCATGATGGGCATCATGAATGAGTTTTAGCTCTATTTTTTTACGTTCTTCGATCTGCTTTTTCAGCGTCTCATTGGCTAAATTTAACTCCGTCGTGCGCTCTTTAACTTTTTCAGACAATTGCTGATTATATTTTTGAATACTGTCAGCAGCGCGTTTACGTTCCATGGCCACCGCAATATGATGTGACACAAACTTCAATAATTCTAAATCTTTAACGGTATAAGGCGAGTCGTCATCATAGGTTTGTACCGCAATCACCCCGTAGATTTCACCTTCTACAACCAATGGTGACCCCAGCCAGGAAATATGGGACTTTTTCATATTTTCGGGAATACGTTTATCCAGCTCGCCTTTGTCGGCTAACGCTTTCACTCTAGCTTTATCCAGCAATTCAGCCTGACCGGTACGCAACACATATTCCGTTAGACCACGCCCTATCGGCCGCGGCTCAATATGAGATTCAAATTCGTCGCTAAAATAGGGGAAATGCAGATAATTCTGGTCTTTATCGACTGCAGCGATATAACAGTTAGGCGCACTGATTAATCGAGATAACACCCCATGCAAATTGACATAAAAGCTGGTCATTTCACCATCAACTGAAGCTGATAGTTCAGATATTTCAAACAAGGCCTGCTGTAACGCTTCTACTTTTTGCCGTTCAGAAATTTCCTCTTCAAGATCTTTGTTAATCGCTTGAAGTTGCTGGGTCCGTTCAATAATGGTTTGTTCGGTTAATTCTCTACTTTTTACCCGATCGAGCGCATTAACAATATGCTGAGAGACAAACAATAAAATTTCTAAATCCTGATCGGTATAACGCTCAGATTCATCGTAGCTTTGTACCACCAATGCACCGATAACATGATCGTCACGTTTCAATGGAATACCAATCCAGTCAACCGGATCGGCCCCCAAGTTATCAACATCAATGCCTTTTAGTTTTTCTTCTGCATTTTCTTTGGTAAAAAATAAGTGATTGCCTGAACGTAAAATATACGCTGTCCAGGTTTTATTGAGTCCAGAAGCGGGAATAGTCGGTAGAGTAAGTTCGTCAAACTCATCGACAAAATAGACAAAATCAACGGTTTCTGTTGCCGCATCGTGTAACGCTACAAAGAAGTTTCTGGCCGTCATAAAGCCAGCAATTATTTTGTGTACGGCGGGGTATAGATGTGACAGCTCATTAACTGAACTGGCTAATTCAGAAATATCAAACAGCGCTTTTTGAATAAGTTCTGCGCGCTTATATTTATCCGTCAACTGTTGTAACTGGGGAACAAGTTCCCGCAATTCCGCAACCGATAACTCTTTGGTTTGACTTCCTTTCGTCATGGATCCTCAGCGCCTTACGATTCGCTGTAAAATTACACTATTTGACGACCGAAGAGAATACAATGAAGAAATAGAAATAACCCAAATTTGACCGTCACATTCTATTTCCACATATTTACTGAATAAAATTTAGAGCCCTTTTATCATGTATTCAATCGTAGCTTTAATATCATCTTCTGAACAATCACCACAGGTACCTTTAGGTGGCATTGCATTAAAGCCCCCCATGGCATGTTTAATTAACACGTCTTCACCCTGAGCAATACGTGACTTCCAATCGTCAGCATTACCTTTTTTAGGAGCGCCCATCACCCCTGTTCCGTGACAAGCACTACAAGTGGTTTTAAAAATATCTTCACCTGAACGAGGGCCAGAATTTGCCGCACTTTCATCAACCGCGCCTGCCACAGTCACTTGTCCGACAGGTTTAATTCTTGCTTTAATTTCTTCTTTGGTCATATCGGTTGCCTGTGTGGAAAACACAACCAAACTTGCCAATACAATAAATAATGTTTTTAAATTCAATTTCACAACGATTCCCCAATAACAGACTTAGCTAAGTCAATTATCTGCATAACCAGACTAAAGAGACCTGATTATAACGACTAATTAATGGCCTACAAGAGTTTCATTCTGGATCGCCGGACAAATTTGAGTTTAATCATTAATTTAATCGCATCCAGATAAATAAGTTGAAGCACGATGTTCGTCTGCGTATCATATGCGCCGCTCAGGGGTCACCCTCGTGTAATATTAGCACCCGTAGCTCAGCTGGATAGAGCGCTGCCCTCCGGAGGCAGAGGTCAGAGGTTCGAATCCTCTCGGGTGCGCCATCTATATATGGCATTTAGCAGTAGTAATCACTAACAAAATGTCAGTCTGTGACCAGATTGTGACCAAATGTATATAATAAATTTGAGCACACAAGTCTGTGTCTTTTTTTGGCGTACGTAATTTATATTACGAATTCAAAGTTTGTTAATATAAAGTACCGATGGCCAATCTGCGCTATTCCTCGCTTGACCGGAAGACCAAACTTCAATCATCTGCTCAAGCTGTCTGCTGACCTCTGTGAACTCAAATCGAAAAAGTTCTCTACTGACATCATGTGACCAATAACCGACTCCTTGATCAAAGGCGATTGAAAATTGATTCCCATCCCTGAATGTCAAAACCAACTCTCGTCGATGAGGCACATTGCCTCGATCTTGATGTATCGTTAGTTTAACTGGAAGAGAAATACCTTTTGCAAACCATATATCTACAACCTGTTTGAATTCATCCTGGCAATCCCAATCGTCATGCAGTCGCCGTCCAGTTCGGTCTTTTGGATTAAATAGCGTACTAATTGAAAAAGATGCATTCTCCAGGCTGCCGAGGCCACGCATCACTTCACCCAACAAAATGATGCTCCAAGGTGACTGGATGTATCTGTCCGTATAATCAATAGACTCTATTCCGACATCAGCGATTTTTTTATTGATCGCAGGGTATTTCGCCTCGATAAAACTCCATAATTTCTTTCCAAATTGATTAACACGACCATTTAATTCCGTCTTAATCTCTATTCGCCCCCCAGCTTTGAACTGATTCCAATCTGAAGTATCCACACCGGTCCAAATTGGGATATTAGCAAGTAACGCGGATACAACCATACAATCCGAATTGCTCTCTAGCCAATCACTCCCCGGTATCAGTGGCGATTCATTTTGTACGGCTATGCCAAACATTTGCCTGTCGTTTCCGACAGCTACGGCTAAGTAGCCGCCGTTTTCTGCAATGGCTGATGTTGTAACAAGTTCAACGCCTAATTCTTGATAGCGTTTTAATATCTGCTGAACGGATTTCGACAGTTTTGTCGCGGGCAACACCATAGATAATGAGACGTTGTAATACTCAACAAGCTGTTCAACATACCTATGGACTTGTCTTGCATTTAGATCCCATTCATTTGAATTTGGTGATAGCCAAATGAAAACTCTATTGGCACCTTTGCTTACCCTACGAGAAATTTCCTCTTTGATAGAATGATAACAATATTCCGCATCGGGCAAATATTGGTACTCAGAAGGAAGATTGAGGAAAAGATTAAACTCATCACCCAACCATTCGAGTGCAGCATTTCTGTTTAAACTATTCACATCATGGCGAGTATTGGAGTCTAACAAACATGAAGAGCAAGCCTCTTCACAGTTGTCCTGGCATCTTAACCCTTCATGCATTTTACGTAATAATACATTGATATCTTCTGCTGCACTTGAGGCGAAACCAGCTCCACCTGAAAGTGTGTCATAAAGCTGGATTATCATTCCCGGCAGATTTGACAGTTCATCAACATTGGCTTTCACGAGATACCCAATTTCGGAGGTAGATATACCCCGCATTTCAGCAAGCGCGTTTCTTAGCGCCACGGCCAGTGTCAACGCAATGGTTTTGCCCTCATCAGTATTGGCAATTAATTCACCTGTAACCGGATGTTTTAATGCCAACTCAAATGCATCGGTGTAGCTGGAGCAACCAAGATGAATTTCTTTTTGAAGATTCCCATCACATCTTTCCTCAAACTTATTATCATCTTTTGACTTTGGTGTGGACAGAATGGGACGGTGCTTTTCATTTGGTTGCAACTCCCTGGGGTACTCACCATCAACCGCCATCGACTCTGCTTTACCACAACTCAAACAAACGGCATAGCCGGTACCATGTTCACCGGACGAGTGTTGAAAAAGTTGTGCATTTGAACCTACTCGCATACGACCAACTAAAGGGTTAGGCAGCGACTGATATTTTCCGCAAACCGATAACCAAGCAGGTTGAACAGGCACATATTTTTGAGAACTAATATCATTGTTCGGTTCTTCAAAAAAATCTGTAACAAAGCCTGTAGGTTGTAGAGTTTTCTTGATCTCTGAGTTTGGAGAAAGCGCCACAAGATGTCCGCACGAATCACATTCTATTTCGGTTTCATCAACAACTTTGTCTTCCAAACCAGTCTGTCCGCATCTTCCACACTTCCAGGCCAGATCAAACTTTTCGCCACCGCGTTCTCCAAACTTTTGCCAGTTCAAAGAGATACCCGCTGATTTAAATACTCTCCCATCTATCACAAGTTGCGATCCAGGGGCGTATTCACGAATTGCAATAGCCAAATTTCGGCTTGGCATCTCTCTCAATTGAGAAATGTTGTCCTCTCTGTTTTCTTTGGGTTTATTTTTTCCTTGCTTGGCACGTCTGTAATCAACAATATTGGTGTTGTCTAAAGTGACAACGTCCGTTGGGAACCCATATCCAGGCAGAAAGGCCTTTGCTGCCAACTCTTTTAACAAATATTCTGAGCGATGGCGTGCAAGTTCCATTTCAATACGGTATTCAAAAGGAGAATCCTTTACTGCACTTTTCAGTTTGTTTGTTAAATCATTGAATTGAGCAATCCACTTACGTTCCAGTGCTTTAATCTGCTCTTTAGTGTTATTGATTAACCTGGAGGGTTCATGACTCTCAAGTGCAGTGCCCTGCACCAGTTTTCGGATCTTTGCTTCAACATCATTAAAACTACTATCCAGCCATGCTATGAACCGCTCGCAAACTGACTGCCGGCTTTCATCAGGCTCGAAAAACCATTGAAGATTTAACGCCGTTTTCTCTTTTTTTGTGTTCCCTACAACGTGCTGAAGAAACTCAGCAAGCAATAACGAGTTGACATGCCTGTACACCAATCTTTCTGAATTAAGAGAAATATGCGGTGCGGGTATAGTTGTAATAAATGGCCATAGTGGCTCGCTGAACGCTTGCCTGTCATGGGGGTTACTTTTGCACAATGTGTAGGTGACAGCTCTAGACTCTTTACTTCGCCCAGCACGACCCGCTCTTTGGAGATAATTTGCAGGATGGGGGGGAACGTTGTTCATCACAACTGCGGAAATACCACCGATATCAACGCCCATTTCCATTGTAGTTGAGCAGTTTAGTACGTTAATGTTTCCTTGTTTGAAATCACGTTCATATGCTTGTAATCGATCCGCTGATTGCTGAGCTGAATGTTCTGCGGTTCTATAGTAGAAGCCTTTCTCAACGGTCCTGTCATTGATATCCGTCCATAAGTTTTTTTCCCGAAGAGCTTCAATACCCGGATCACGATGCACTAACTCTCGCATCTTGCTTAACCCTTTGGAATAGTCCTCTTGAGATATATCAAACATCCAAAAAGCAGGAATAGTCACTTTTTCACACAATAAGTTGCCTGCTTCCAAGTCGTGCGGAAGGTAAGGCGTTAAGCCCTTAAATGTCGTATCAATCAACTTATTTGTAACTGGACAAATATAACTAGACTCAGAGAATGAAAAGGTTATTTTTTCAGGGTTTAGATAGAATTGGTTTCCTTCGTTATCCAGGACTCTTCTTGTAGCAAGTGCTTTCCAAGCGGACTTTAACCACTCGTTCACTATGTCAATTGCAGTATTATCGCTGGCGTCCAATTTGGCAGCGATAAGCAACATCTTACCTAAACGACTACGATGTTGTTTTGAGATCTGAGGCCATTTTTTGATCCTATCGCTTTCAATTTCATTCGATTGAGGATTAAGTAGTTTTTTGGGGAAGAAGCGGAAACCTACCCATTTCAACAGCCTTGGTTCAAGAAGCGTATAAGTATTTTCCCTTACAAAGAAATCGAGACTGACTTTCAAAAAGTCCTGCCAATCTTGTAGTGAAAACCCATATTCGGCCCAACGCTCTGGCAATGCTGTAATGCTTTCCAAGCCAATATAATCCAGTTTTACTATGCCCTGAGTCTCCAAGTTATTTTGCCGCTTAGGTCGTCTGGCGAATTCCCTAATTAACAGCATTTTGGCCAAGGTTTTAGCGCCCAAACTATCATCAAACAATTCGGGATTGGCATATTTGTTATAATTTAAAATAGAGAATTTGATATCCGTTTTCTCTGAAAGGAATTCGACCATTTCAGGCCAGGTCACCGAAACAGGTTTAAAACTGATATTTTTAGATTCAAGCTCGTTGAGTTGGTTTTCAAGCTTTGCTGCAAATTCGTGTTGGCCAGCCATTTTCAAGGCTGCGATAGCTTGCTTTTGTTGAGCAATATCGTCGTCTGATAGGCCATCAGTCGAAGCAGGATTAGACAGTTGTTTGTTCTGGAGAATCTCAAACAATAATCCTCGAAGCCGACTTCGTTCTGCCTCCTGTTGCATCCTAACAGCCATTCTGGCTGTTCCCTGACGGCTATCTGTGAAAGTGATTAGTTTTCGACCACGACCTGGAAGCTCCGCCGGTGATAATTTATTGTCAGCGTCAGGCTGGTGATCAGGGCAATATTCTAAAATAGTGGGTACGGCATTTGCTACGTAGAATGGAGAACCGAGAATAGCTCTACGAATCGCTTTACGTCCTTGCACACCTTTATAACCACAACAACCGCATTCTTTCTCATAGCCATTTAGCAAATACAATGAAATTGCTTCCGATGCATTTCCAATCTTGGCTGTGAATTTATCAATATCAGTTTGACTATATTCTCCGGCCCTGTCAGAGCTTGCTCTAATTGTTACTGGTTCGACAGTTCGAATATATTTCTTTTGATCAGTAGTATCTTCATCATTCCCTGCTTCTTCTGTATCAAGCAGTAAAGCAAACTCGTCCGAAACAAATAGGTCTCGTTGTGCTAACGCACCGTCATGCTTTTCTACTGCGAGAAGATGCGGCGAGTTGCAATCGTCGCAAAGCCCAACCTCACATACTGGTGCACCACATTCACATCGGCTACGTTGACGTGTATAAACAAATCCAAAAGGCCAATTATCTTCCAATGAAGTTCCAGTCTTCGCCTTGCATTTGGGATCAATACAGCTCCACAACCCATTCAACATGGCTTGAAAAAAGTGTGCTCTAACTTTCAAAAAGGCTTCTTGGTTTTCTTCAGACTTAGTTCCTGTTAGAAGGTCAATCCAGCGCAGAATAGCGGCTTCAGACAAAGATTCACTGGGGAAACATAAATCCAAATGTTCGCGCAACTCTGAAAGTTTTAACGCTCTATCACTCGTTACAAACTTATGCCGTATTTCGCGAGCTATTGGTGATTCACACAACATTTGAAAGCGTTCATCTGACACTTCCTTCGCACTATCAATTCCCAATAATTCCTCAAGAGAATGATGTTTACTTGGAACAGATGGTAATGATGGAATTGCCCTGTTGCCGTCGATAACAACGATTTGCTCTTCAGATACATTTGCAAGACCAGCCAAATAGGTTTTCAACTGTTGATGAGCATTTTTATCGGCAATGGTTGCCGACGTTGCTACAAAGCGAACATCTTTGGCGTCTACTCCAAACGCTTGAATAACACGGCGCAACTGCATTGATAATTCAGCGGCCTGAGATCCCACGTATGAATGAGCTTCATCCAACACAATCCACCTAAGAGATTTTTGCTTCCGGGAAGTTTGGATGATGGGAGCATCGATGTTTCGAACCAACATGTACTCAAGCATTGTACCGTTAGTAACAAGTATTGGAGCTGGTTCCTCTCTCATTAATTCACGCGATAATATTTCGTTAGGTCGCTCTTTTTGCTTATCGCGGACGGATCTCATTTTTTCAGGTGTGTTACCGTTGTATAAACAATAACGAACGTTGTCACCAAATGACTGTGTCCAGGCATTTAATCTTTCGCGTTGAGAGTTGATCAGCGCGTTTAACGGATAGAGGAAAATCGCCCGTACACCAATTAGCTTTTCATTTGACCGAGCAAATTCGCGATAGAGATCCTCTAAAACCGGTACCATAAAACATTCTGTTTTACCTGAACCGGTGCCACTGGTAACAATCACGGACTGAGGTTTGTCCGCCAATAACGTTTGCCAGCTTGCTAACTGATGCGTGTACGGTGAAAAATGAGCAGCAAATCGATAACGGTTTTCAATCACGTTACCTTCGATACTTTTCACCTTCTCTCGGTTCAATGACTCCACAAGCGGATTGCAAAGCAAACCGTTATTAGTGAGTTGCTCCAGGGTGAACTGTTTTGCCTGCTCCCATCCGAATGTATGTTCCATTACCGGATCCGCTAGAAATGAACCAGGTGTGCCGCACTCTTTAGACATCTGCCGTTGAAGATGCTTTCTCAAATTAGGGTTGGTGATCCCCAAGACCCCCAACGTAGACTCTTTAGCGCGATTGATTGATTGTTCAACAAGGCTTGTGAAATATTTCATGGTTAATTCCCTTTGTTTTGATTTTCATAAGCACTGACGAAATAGCAGAATGCAGCGCTAAACCAATCACGGTCAAAATCGCGTAATTTTTTCATTTCATAGATGGCGTTGGTGTCCATTCGAATATACTTTTCAATCTGGATGAGGCCTGCGGCAACAGCCGCTGATACGGCAGGATAATAGACAACTGATGTATGATGCAGCTCACATTCTAATAGGTCACTTACGTCAAAGTCTGATAAAGCTTTTGTCAATGCGCCATTTAGGAGGGTTGGCCATTCATTAGCTTCAAGTTCCGAATTCACTCGCTTAAGGTCTTGTAGCCAACATTGTTTAAAGGCAAATTCAGCCTGGATTTTATTCAAAACTTTTTCGAATTGATTGTGAATCAGATAGTGAGCCAACGGCTCAGGGAAAGAAGAAACACAACCGGTCAGGTTTGAGAAAAGCTCACTCAAACGGGCAGTCACAATGTTGATATCTGGCAAAAAGCGACCAATAAACGATTTGTATTGTTCGATTGCTAATTTCCAGTTTTCGAGCTGTATCATTTCCCAGAAAATGGGTAACTCTATGTCCAATTTTTGAATAAACTCTTCGTTCATTTCAAAAACAAAAAGCGCTAACGTTAAAGCTCGATGATCTTTAGCTAGCTCATGCCAAACCTGAAAGGTCGAAAGGGGAAGGTAGTTGGTTTCGGTCCAAAGCGTTTTGAGGTAACTCCAACTGCGATGCTCAATGTTCTCACCCATTTCAGATATAACTTTACCAATTACATCTGGATTAGAAACTGGGTGATATGCTCTTACTGCTGATTGGAGGGTATCAATCTCTCGTGTTTCAACATTATCGACTTCATTTCCCAGACTGACCAACCTTGGTCTAAAGGCGAGATCGTTCCCGCGTCCCGGTGTAACCATCCACACATCGCCCTTAAACATTGCAGGCAGCAATTCATAACGATCAAGTACAATGTCACCTAGTTTCTTAGCCGGAAGAGGTAGCATGTGCCTTTCAGGCTCGGCAATTCTGAGCGTTTGAGGTTGCTCACTATAGGTATCAACCCCACTATTACTGTTGAAAGAAACGATATTGTGTTTGGTGTCAATTTCGATCTCAGTTATGTATTTTCTAACATTGTATTTTTTGGTGTTGACGCCATTTCGTATTTCAATTTCAACTTCAGCGTCAATTCCATCCTCCAACGCACTTAAAGCAAAAAGCTCCATTATTCTGTCTTTAAAGCTATATAAGCTGACAGACACAGGACGATTTCCAACTTTGATTTTGGATTCGAATCTCGGCGAGTTTCGAATAATCGGTTTCAGCGATACTGACAAAGTAAAGGTTTCGACGAAATCTTTTGCCGAATAGAGTAACACTTCAGAACCAAGTAACTGCGGTACAGTGAGCGACGAACCGAGTTCGCTCCCTTTACTGTCAAAGCCGAATACACCCGCAGCCGGAAATGGCACGGTTATTTCAATTGGATCACTGGCAAAATTGGCGTAGAACAGCAGCTTGATTGATGATGGCGGCTTATCATTGACTTCCAAAGAATAAATATGCGTTTGGTTCTGCTTTGAGTACTCACACTGCACATTTTCAACCATCACTTCCACGAAAATAGTTGCAGCAGTGGTGATATGCAGTTCAACACCCCGTTGGGTGGAATGAAATTTCAAAGCCAGATCTTCTGGCAACACACCTATCTTTCTTTTTAAAAGAACATCGCCCTCGGCATTTTTCAGGGTGAATGCATGAATACCGTACTTTTCATGTGTTTTAAGTTCATGCTGAGGCTTATCATTCAGAAACTCAAATGTATTTGGCGCATTTTGATTGTCTGCGTCTGGTAAAACGACTCTTGGCAAGCCTTTATAAACTCGTGTTGGTTTGGTCCCCCATTGAAGCTCCTGCCCCAACAACTCGAATGCACCACTGCTGTTATGAGTGGAGTTTGTACAAATGCGGTATCTGTTGCCATTGTCGTGGACACGGATCTCGCCAAATATTTTGTACCATTGCAGTGTTATATCTTGAAAATACAACGTCTTTTCTAGTTCTGAGTTTCCACTTAACACTTCTAACTCAGCATTACCGGATACAAGTACATAAATCGTTTTTGTTTTGACACTAAAACTTGACTGACCGCAGCAACTATATCCACTTTCAGTCTGTTCAAATCCGATTGGTATTTCGCCTAGGGGGATTACTGAAGCCCTAATTTCCTGCCTGTCTCTGCATATACCAGACTCGGACAATTCGACAAACAATGGTGTGTATGGGTTGTCTCGATTAACAACAACACTTTTTGATCTTGGTCTGACTATACATACTCGTTCTTCAAATTGGGCATAAACGCTGCCAAGTTGTGCCGCTTTTTTAACGCCTTCATCAAGTCCAAGCTCTAATCTTGTTGAGCTAACTTGTGACCGGTCCAAGCCAAAACTCAGGCTCTTGGGAAATGTGACCTTGGATTTTATTTTTAAAGTGTCGATGTCAAAGAAATGTTCACAAGCTAACTTTGTTTGAATGTTTTTTATCGACTGACTTGCGGTACTTGCCTGCTCAAGCCAGTTATTTAAAAGCTCACGACCCGTTTCATTGTCCAAAGGAATGGGAAATTGTTCTCGCCAGTTCGGCACGAGTTTATCTAACTGTTCGGAAGGCCTTTGATCCAAGTTACTGAGGTCTACTTTATTACCTAAGCGCATTAAATTTCGGATCAAACTGGCGATAAGTTCTACACTTTCTGTTTCTGAAAAGACAGTGGGTAAGTAAACGACGTTTTGCCGAATGAGTTCAGATAACTCAATCCCCAACAGTTCGACTTGATAATAATTTTTCAAGACTCGCCAAACCAAGGAACCAAATTTGTTGTCGGACTGCCGTATGAGTTGAAACGGCAAGCCGCCTTCAATAAATACTGATCCCAAGAAGGTTCTGGCACCGGACACTTCAAAACGACGCACGGACCTCTTCCAATATGTCTCCAGCCCCAGAGGGACTATCTGGCGGATATCACTTTGGTCTAATTCAAATTGCAGCTCTTGCCAAATAGGCGACCACTGCCATCCATCCTGTGTCTGGTATTCCCTCCGGTACCACTCAGAACAGAACAGCACAAAACAAGCCGACCAATGAATATGCCGCGAGGCTGTTACCGATGTTTTGGGATAGAAGCGCTTCGTTACCTCACGCAGAGACAAGTATTCATCATGAGAAACTTGATAGGCAAAAAGAGGTTGGCCCGTTGGCGTATTTAGTCCTCTCTTGTTGAGTAAGGACACAATGAAATCCGAGGGTGTTACTGATGCGCGCGCCACTGCTAATTTATTCTGACTCATAACGCTACTTCCTTTTATGCGCTTAACTTCATAAAGTCAGACTTCGCATAGAACCCTCTGACCTGACATTCCAACTTCAACTCCCGCCAGCCCTTTCCTCTGGAAAAACTGGCCGCAACTGTCGGATTCATTCCTTCAATAAGCACTTGGTGTACACCTAAGCGTTTAATAAATTTTTTGAGTATTGCTTTTTCTTTGTTCTCTTCGGCTATCATTCCTGCATATAAAAATAACAGAATGAATTGCACCTCTTGGGGTTTTGGGTAAGCCTTGGAAAGATAGGCAATTCTTCCAACTAAATCATAATTGACTTGATTTGTCACGCTATTGAATATGCTCAAAAAATCCCGATAAAGCACAAAGCGAGAGTGGCCGGATGCGTAATGACGCATCACCTTAAATACTTCTTCATCCCTGACTGCGTGGGCTTTGTTATCCCTTATATGGTAAATACACCAACGGTCAAATCTACCTTGCGAAAACACAAACCGTGTACCGTCTTGCAAGTTTGCGATTAACGTTGATCTAGTATTAAAGTTTTCATTGACAACAAATGACATGCCAGCCTCCGGGTTGATGTAGATAACACCTCACCCCTAGTAATGCCAAAAGCAAGCCAAACATAAATGTAACTATAAATCAATCAGTTAACTATAAATCCATCATCTTAAAAAATATAAAATTTACTTTTATGTAAAATAAGTTACTTTTTAATATTCTTTAAATAAATTACATTGGACGTATCGCTGCCATCACTTGAGTTAGCTTCACTCACATCTTCAAGATGCTTCCTTTTCACTAAAGTCCGACAATATTCCAATAAACCTTCTACCGGCACAAAGCGCTGCTTACTCGACTTGGTTCGTTTAGGCTGGGAATTAAAATAAACGGCAATATCCAAGGCTAGCTCTGGCGGGAGATATCTTATCTGTCTGTCATCTAGAGTTTGCGTAACCCACAAGCCAGCATCAGTAATATGGCCATTGATACTGAGATCGGTATTCTTTACCCATTCGAATTTAAATTCGACATCACCAATATCACTGAGTAACTTAGCAATATCGCCCCGTTGCAATAGACGCTGAGTCTCCAGGGTTTCAGCTAATACGTATTGCCACTCCATGAATAACCGTGATTCAAGTTCTCCTACGGTCAACGGTTTCTCTACAGGTAAAAATAGCGTGAACCTGCTGTTAGCTTCAGTCGCAATAATGGTCTTTTCAATGGATTTGTATCGGTTTTCGATAATGTGGATCTGCCAGCAAAACTGCTGAAAAGTACTTTGCAGAGTATTGACTCCTACCTGCTTACCAGATGAGGCAGGCAAACGGGGAAAGTCTGCTTTTAACCATCTCGCAAGTGCATTTGATGCTGATATTAGTAGTTGCATTTAACTCTATTACTTATCGGTAAGCCCAAGTTTTCTTGCTCTCCCATCTGCGACTATCGCTTCAATCCATTGATGTGTCACTTCACACTCATGTTTACTGCACAAACTGATACTGAGCTTATCAGCTTGCGCTCCTTGAATGGCTCCCGGAGAAAATCCATGCCCTGATTTGATGCCACAATACTCAGTCATAAGATACCTATCATGGAAGAACTTCTCCGGAGCAATTACCAGCGAGAAATTTGGTAATAGTTTGAAGTTATCGACATAATTGCGTTTAAACACAACTCCAGGCTGCGCAACATCTATTGCAGTTACAAGGGTGATACTTCGAATAGATTGATATTGTTGCAACATCAAAAATATATTGTGTAAAACAGGGTTTGGTGCAAAGCAAAAATATTGATCAACTATCGTGAGGTTTCCCCCATATCGAACAATTGGTGCAATACAAGCGCTGATTTCCTGGCTAGTCCTATTGATGGTTACGGTCGGCGGAAGATGCCAACTAGCATGCCTTTCAATTATATCCACATACCCGATAGCGCCTTCGAATTGCTCAGAAAGGATTGAGTTAAACGGTAAGTATTCTGTTTGTTTCGTGCACCAATCTGTCCAGTTTTCAACATTAATTTCAGACCTATGTATCGGCAAAGCAAACCGGTCCTGACCCTTGCATTTCTGTAGCTTGTTCAAAAAATTAATAATCGACTTCTTTTTTACTGGCTGAAGTTCTTTAGAATTTTTTGCTGCAATAAAAGCCTCCCTAGCCCATTCTCGCACAGGAGCGATTACGTACCTCCCCGCTTCAAAACCAAATCGTTCTTTCAAAAGACCGTAGTAGTGATATTCGCTCAAACATTTCGGATCAACTGCAACCTCCTGATACATCAGAACAACTCCTCATCGCGCTCGTCAAAGAAGCCTCCTGGCCACTCCTCGCTAAAATCACCGTCATCGGTGATGCAAATCCTTCTAGCACTTACGCCATCAGTTTCATTTGATAGAAATATTACGCTAATATCGTTCGGCTGAATTTGCTGAAGGTCATTTGGGAGTGTTCCCTCATTGCTTTCCCTGATTCTGCGAAGTAGGCGCAAAATCAAATGCTCACTATGCGTTTCAATGAGAAAGCTTGGCGCACTTTTAAGTTGCGTTAAAAGATCACCAATTGCTACTTGTAGCTTAGGGTGGATGTGAAGTTCAGGTTGTTCGACTGCTACGATACCTTTGCTGCGGCTCAATGCCGCTACAATTACCGGCATTAACTGAGAAACGCCTACACCTAAATCTGCTGCACTGACTGTTATCTGTCGTTTTGTATCCCAAAGATTGTTAGACCACTTCCATTCAATATTGTCGAAATTCGCAAAATCCTTGTTAGCTACTTTTGATCGTTCATTGACTAGCCTTTGGTGAACGTCTTGGAACCTCATCCCTGAATTAATCTTTTCTCTGACTGAATAGTTGATATGCGCTTCCATTACCAATTCTATTCCTAGCCCCAGCTTCGAATCATCGGAGATCCAAGAATTAACAGCTTTCAACACATTGAAATCATTGTTGGCTAACACATCCCATGCTGCAATGCCGTTGTACCAATCTTTCCTTTGGATATCCGAGTTAGGTTGGCGTAGCGCATCTGGAATCTCGCGAATCGGTCCAATACATAGACTGTCATCCAGAATACGTTTGAGATTGTCCAAGGGGGCAACCAGCAAATCACTGAATAACTCAATTACCAGTTCATTAAGAGTCCCATTATCAATAGTAAAAGCAGCGTTTAACTTTTTCCCCTGTTCTAATAACGCTCCAGCAAAACCTTTTATGCCTATCGGTACGTGCGTTAGCTCATGTCCAGCGAAGCAAATATAATTGACCCCTGCGATTACATCTGTGGTTGTAATACGCCCTTCATTTATCAGTTCGTGAAATTCACTTGTGTAGGCTGTACTCGAAATTTCGAGTGCATCCTCATCATTTTCAAATGGCCTGTCAGCCCCTTGCGTTATTTCTCTATGGGAGGGAACGTGTATGCCTTTCAATTCACACAACGTATCAAAAAGATCTTCATGAATCGGACTCTTAAAATCAAAGCACTCCAATAACCAATCATCATGGTTTTCAGGCAACAATAACGGATGGAGATAGTTGAGCGCACTGATTACTGGCTGCTTTAAGCCAGCATCACTAGTAACTTCAGCTAAATCTTGACCATCGAATGAAACGGTATAACGTGAAATGTATGCTGCATCAGCAGCTTTAGACCAAGAAATCTCAAATTCCAGCGCCATCGACTCAGCAGCGACAGATGGACTAGAGATTCCTAACTCAACACCTTCAATCAAATCAGACAAAAATCCATACCCACTGCCGACCTGACCCTGCTTATCGAACTCAACTCTAATTATGATGCTTTTATCCAATTGACGACCATGTACAAGATTTTTAAACCCTCCGATGTACTTGTTGTCCAGCGCTTCTAGCCGCAAAGGATTGCAATTGCCTTTCCCAATAATATGATGCAAATAAAAAAGGGCCATCAGAACAGAACTCTTGCCGACGCTATTCGGGCCAAAAAGCAGTGTGAGGGGTGCAAACTCTATGGTTTGCTTAGTACTGAATGATCTAAAGTTAGTAAGGGATAGTTTGGTTATACGCATCTTAGTTCTGGCTTATATGTAGTGCTTAAAGGGAAGAGGTGGTAAATCATGGGCGGTTGGAGTTGCTGTCAGTATTTCACCAACTTGGTCCGCAAAACGAAGGGTGACAGGCTCTCCATCAGCAAAATCACAACGATTAAAATTAACTTTTGTAAGACCAAGAATATCTTTCAGTACTTGTCTGATGTCGGCGTCACCAAACGATATCTCAACAGCAAGCGGGTTGGGAACCTCCCGACCAGGATAGGTGCCGAGCCTTGGAACAAAACCCTTGGAATACAAGTACCCTTTTCGTTTATGTACTAAGTAAAACGCTCCTCTTACCAAGGGGTGATCAGTAGGGCTATACAACTTGAAGTGCTTTTCATGTGATATCCGAATGGATACTACTTTTGTTCCTTCTGGTACACCAGCACGAAACCCATCCCATTCATCTTGGCTGATCCGGGTTTTGCCATGAATAAATAGCTCATTTGGTGGGATACCATGATCCCTTTCATATGCAGCGACTATCTGCTCAGCAATGATTTTTGCCTTTTCAAAAGGAAGATGAAACTGTTTTGTTTCAGTCGAATACCAGGGGCCAACTGCCCCCCTAAATACAACACCATCACCCGAATCCAGAAACATTTGAGCACCGCAACACGCATTCTGACTGTCGATACTGGTCTCATCTTTTTTGAACACCAAGCCAACATAACAAACTCCAGGACGCACATTTGCCAGTTTCCAGGGACGTCCTGATGCCTTGAAGTAAGCAGTCGTGCAGAGATTCCAGGCAACAGATGCTTTGTCCTGCAACTGTCTTACGGGCCTACCGTTCTCAACAAAGGCTTCTGGCATTAGTGTCGTTTCGCGCACCACCTGTACCACTGCTTTAGCATCTAATAACCTTGCTTTAAGCTGGTTATGAAAATTTAATTCATAACGATAAAGCTCTGCTGTTTCATTGTCTTCATCGAATAATGAGGGCTGAGAAGAAAGTTTGTGCGCAAGCCTAGCATTCATTAGCTGCGGAGATTGTTCGGCCAAAGACCCCGGAATACGTGATTGAGGACGACCATATTTGTAAACTTCCTCAGGAATCACAACAAACCATAGATCTACCGCAGCGTCTTCTTCATTAATATGCCGCCTAATTTCATTTTCAAATATGGAAACGGTGTTATAAATAGCTTGATGCCGATCTTTTATACGAATAGTTTGGGTGATTTTTTGCTCTGGAATACGTATGGTAGCAGCAGGCTTTTCTGGCCACTTAGCGCCAAAAATAGCCTCGAATCCAGGAAACGGAATATGATGCGCAGCATCAGAAGTGGATTCAATCGGTAAATTTACCTGTTTAATCCAACGTTCATACAGCTCTAACCCACGGGGAGTTCCTACAAATCCGATACGTATCGAAGTTGGTGAATTTTCATTGTTTAATGGTCCAAACCAAAGCAGACCATCTTTAGCAAATGGTGCTTTTTGTTGGTAACCAAAAGATAACTCAGGCTCTTCAAGCAATTCTATACACGCTTCATTCATCATCGTCATCAACCGTATCCATCAAATCGACTTCTATGTCCACTTCGTCATCTTGCTCACTTGAGGTAGGTTGCGAAGTACAAAGCTGGTAACACATTTCAACCATATTAGGCCGACTCGAAAAACTAATAGATTTTCCTTCACCCAGAGATAGTGTTATTTCAGAGCAGCTTTCAGATAAAAGATGTACATAAAGCAGAAGAAGCTCTCTCCAACGGGGGTTCCACCAGTTTTTGCAAAACCCTCTGCGCAATCGGTGCATCTTAGCGCTATCGGCAATTGGATTGCGTCCATCTTCGGTAAATACGACATGTGGGATAAGGCTGAGTTTTGCCGTTTGTCCGTAATGAACTTTCACCTCAATAGCGTAGTGCCAATAAACCTTGTTCTTACCACTGAACCCTAATATTTTCCTTCGTCGAAGTTGACCATTCTGATCGGGGTATTGTATTAGCCCCTCATTGCTATCATTCGCAGGAAAAAACCATGACGCGCGTCCATTCGACAGCTCGTACTTGTTCAAGCCTTTCTCTCTCATTGCATGGTTCCAGCTCTCAGCAATAAGATTATTGACCTTCTTAATGACTTCACCACGAAGAAACTCTTTATGATTCCGTATCCCGTCGCTCAGCACGTCAGGTAAGTTTAGCTTTGGAGACTTGCTTGGTATCACATACTTTGGAAGGAAAGGGGTAATATCTTGATGATCCGCAAAAGTTGCTAACATTCCTCCCCATTCAAACCATGCAAACGGGCACATCGCTAACTGTTTTCGCCATAACTTTGCATCCCCAGGCAAACGGAAGAAATTCAATTCGTCTGGCAAGTTGGTTATTGGAAGAGTATTGCTGATAGCAGTGTCTCTGGCCTGCTCAACAGTTGCGGTGGGTATCCGGATTGCCGCAAGCACAGCCCCCAAGTCACAAGGTTTGCTTTCTTTTGGAGTACTATCGCGCTCAAGCCTTTCCACTAGTCGTTCAAAGCCGAATCCCCACCCCTTAGAAAAGGGAATAATGTTCCTGTCAGATAAACCGTAAGGGTGACCACCAAATTCTGAGTCATCAATAATAATAGGGATGATAAAATTGGTTAGCCGATGTGCAGATTCAGCCTGCAATGCAAGTTCAACTTCCCGTTGTACACCGAGTTTCGACAGGGATGTTCTGGTAATCACAATAACAAATTTTATTGTCGAGGCATGAATAGCTTCGGCAATGTCTTCCCACCACTTCTCCCCACCAAACAGTTGTGTGACATCTGACCAAACCTCATATCCCAACAACTTCAACCGAGTCGATAGCCAAAGGGTAAAGTGGTTATCTTCTGGCGTTGCATGACTTATAAAAACTAAGTTCCTTTTACCATTTTCCATATCAGTCACTACAAATTTCCAGCAAATGCTTTATAACTAATAGCATTGAAGTTTTGAACACTAACTAAATTGCTCACATTTATTCTGTCACGCAATTTAATTTGTTTGTCGAATAGTTCTTCAAACTGTACCTGCATATCGAGTGACGGCAATATAAATTCAACCTCCTCAAGCTTTCCTTTACTAACCATACCTTTCATAGAATTTGTCGAAGCGCTCTGAATTATTTTTTTGGAAAAAAGAATTAATGCGTAAAGAAACCATTCTCGGACATATTCACTTTTCGGGGTTACTGCGTTGATTTGCTGATTAAATGAGACCTTTCTATCTGCAATGGCTGCATTGCCTATGCATTCGAAACTACCTGCGATACAAGTAATAAGCGTTGAACCTTTCTCAACTGTTCGAGCTTTTTTCTCACCTTCAGGTGACAAGAATTCTGTTGCTGTCGTTAGTATGTGTGATGGAGTATTTATATTATCAGACTTTATCCACTCTAATTCGCCTCCAAAATACTCTGGCACCTTACGTGATGGAGTGTTACCGGTAGTTACGTCAGCAAATTCTTTAAGCTTCTTACGTTTCCAGCCTCGTGGATTAGTAACAGGGTCGCCGAACATATCTAGGAAGACACTGCGGAGGAAGTCGTCGGCGAGTTGGATGGCTTGCTGGCGTTTGCGGCGGATAGCATCCGCTTTATCCAAAATCGCAGCAATGCGTTTTTGTTCATCGAGTGGTGGGAGTGGGATAAAACTTTGCTTTATCACTTTATCAGACACAGCAGGATAATTGGCACCAGTTGCCTTGGACATCATGTCAGCGACAAAAGAGTAACTCTGCACCCAGTGAAATAAATATCTACTATCTAACTTTTTGGGTAGCGGTCTCAATACACAATAGCCAGTTGAAGCCGTCGCTCCATCAAGCGCGCTTTCAATATGAGCTACGCCATTTAGATTTGGTCTCACTGTTGCTACAAGTACATCATTAGTAGCAACCAATTGTCTCGCTCTACTAGGAGCATTCTGCGGTTCAATCTTTGTTACGGCATTCAAATCGACGATCTTGCGATCCTTGTCAATCGAACTTAAATCAATGTAATCAAACTCCGTTTCTAAATCAGACTTTAACGGATTCCATGAGTTGACTTTGCTAACAAGTTTTCCAATTTCAACCAACGGCCAACTCACAGCATCTTCTCCAGCTCTTTTAAGTCAGCCAGAATCTCATTTTCGAGGGCCATTAACTTGCCCAAGATCTCCTTGGGATCTTCATGCTCTTCCTGTTCATACTTGACTTCTTTGTAGCGGTTAATCGAGAGGTCGTATTTATTGGCTTTGATCTCATCTTTGCTGACCCAAAACGCTTTTTTGGACTTATCGTTTTTCTCAGTGCCTGCAATGGCCTTATCACGGGCTTTAAACTGCTTAACTAAATCCGGCAGGTCATTGGCTTTGATGGGGGTGCGTTTATCATCCAACGAAAAGCCGTCAGCCAGCACATCGTAAAACCAGACATGGTCGGTGCTGCCGCCTTTGGTAAAAATCAAAATGGCGGTGGATACCCCAGCGTAAGGTTTAAATACCCCGCTGGGTAGGGAAATAACTGCTTCCAACTGGTTTTTTTCCACCAATAACTGTCGTAGTTGTTGGTGGGCGTTGGATGATCCAAACAGCACACCGTCAGGAACGATTGTGGCCGACTGGCCGCCTATTTTCAGCATGCTCTCTATCAGCGCAACAAACAGTAACTCAGTCTTTTTGGTTTTCACTTTGCGCAGAATATCCGGACAGACATCCTCTTCATCCAGGCTGCCCTTAAATGGTGGATTGGCGAGAATAATGTCGAAACCTTCTTTAGCTTCTTTGGGGAAGCGCTCTTTGAAGCTTTGACTAAGGGTGTCCTGATAATGAATATCTGGTTGTTTAATGCCGTGCATGACCAGGTTCATGGCGGCGACACGTAACATGGTGGCGTCAAAATCGAAGCCGTGGAACATGTCAGTATCGATATGTTCACGCTCTTCAGCGTCAATTAAGTCTCCGGAATAGAGGAGGTTTTCAACGGGATTTCCATTGATATCCAACAACGGTTTGCCGTCTGTATCAAACAGAGGTTCACGTTCCACTGTTTCTGGCGATGTGTATTTTTGTAGCAAGTACTCATAGGCACTCACCAAGAATCCTCCGGTACCGGTAGACGGATCACAAATCCGGCTGGTAACGCCCGGATCCATCATTTCCACCATCGCTCTAATGATATGGCGCGGCGTTCTGAACTGACCATTGATACCAGCAGTGGTGAGTTTGCTAAGCAAGTATTCGTATAGATCGCCTTTGGTATCCGCATTGTCCAATGGCAGGTCGTTAACCATTTCCACGGCTTTGACCAACAGACTCTGCTTTTGGATCATCATCTGCGCATCTTTCATAAATTCAGCAAACAGTGAACCTTCGTTATCTCTGGCAGAGCTTTCGGCAAAATACGGAAACAGTTCATCTTTAACCCGTTTATACAATTCACCCGCCCCTAAATGGCGGAAGTTTTGCCAGCGCAGATGTTGCTGCTGTTGATTGAAACGGCGATTGAATGACTTGCCAGTGCGTTGACTACGCTTTTCGTCGGCCTGTTCGTTCATGTCTAACAAACGTGCGTACATCAGGAAAGTGATCTGCTCAATCACGGTGAGGGGGTTGGTTATACCGCCAGTCCAAAACTCTTCCCAAAGTTTATCGATTTTGCTTTTTAGCGGGCCTGTGATCATCTGTGTTCCTCTAGTACTGCTCTAACTTTTAAAGGGATTCGTTGCTAATGGTTTTTTCAATGTTCTGGGCTTTACGGCCCAAGTCCACATTGAACTGCTTAATAAATTGCTCAATGACATCGGCTTGCGCCTGATTGAATACGCCGTCCAAGCCCATGTCGTGGATGCTAGTGAAGGGCGCATCATATAACTGCTCTACCTGAATAGCACCGTAGCGCACCAGATGATTTTTAAGCATGCTAATAAAGCGCTGCTGCTTGGCATTCATATGGGTGTGGGTTTGTTGAACAAAATGCGTAAATTCACTCTCAATTGCGTCTTTGTCCATACCCACTATGGTGCGCAAGATTTTATCTAATGAAGCTGTCGATTCGGGGAAAAACTCCTTTAAGGTATTCAAATCCACATTCGGGTTTTGGGTATGTACCAGTGAGTTAAGCTGCGCAAGATCATCTTCAGATACGAATTCACCAGCTCGGATTTTCTTAAGCACCTGATCCGTTTCAAACAACGGTGATAAGGTTTTTTCTACTTCCTGGCGGAAAATTTGATAATCGATAGAAACTATTTTTGTGGGACGAAAAGTCTCCCGGATCTCACTGACTTGCTCTTTTACATCGATAACATAATCGACAGTTTCCGGCTTTTTGCCTTTATCACGCAGGTGGATAATGCTTCGCAGCGCTTTGCGGCTTTGCTCTAACTTTGTAAACTTTAGTTCTTGCCAATACTGCTCATTTTGAATCTCAGCAACATACGCGGCTTTTGCTCGCACCTCATTTAAGTGCATTTGCAGCTTCTCAATTTTACCCATTAGGGCCTGACGTGCTAAATCGATCTGACTGGGGTCGGTAAACAACAATGTTTGAACTACCGTGATTTCATTATCAAATTTATACGCTTCACTTTGCCCCATGATATTGCGCCATTGCATCAGTGGTGCAATATGCTCATAGAGACTTGCTTTAGTTTCTGGGGCAAACTGATTGAGGTATTTTTCGTCTTTGCACGCTTCAACTAACTGCCAATTGTCACGCACCGCTATGGAATGCATAGGTAGTGAACACACATCTTGATGGATAAGCTTTATTACTTCATCAAAGGTGGCTACATCGGCTTTTTTAAGTGAGGTTTCAGCCAACAACAAGCGTGATTCAAATAACTTTTGCGTTAACGATTTAGACTGTTTTACGTCCTCTTCCTCTGGGTCCATATCGAAGTATTCGAAGTTTTCCCAGTGATCGAAAATCAAGAAGTGTGTTTTATCTTTGCCAGCACCATAGAGGTCTTTGCACAAACGCGTACCTCGGCCAATCATTTGCCAAAATTTCACTTTCGACTTAATTGGCTTGGCAAATACAAGGTTGACACATTCAGGTACATCAATGCCTGTATCAAGCATATCGACTGATACCGCGATACGCAGGCTATTCTCTTCTGACGATTTAAAATCATCAATTAGCTCTTCGGCTCGCTCATATTTTGAGTGAATAACGCGGCAGAAGTTATTACCTAATTGCGGATACATTTCAGCAAATAGGTTAGCCATAAGTTCAGCGTGTGCTATGTTACGGGCAAAGACAATGGTCTTGCCGGGCAGTTGTCCGTCTACATCACGCAACCCTTTTTCCATCAGGTTTCGCAATATCACACGGTTGGTATCTTTATTTTTTACCGCTTCATCGATTTGTTTGGCATCGAAGTCCAACTCATTAGGGTCAATACCCTGTTCTTCCAGTTCGGCAATTTGCTCGTCAGTTAGATTGTCTTTGCTAATCCCTTCGCGCAGGAATTTAGTGGTAAAGCTTACGATTTTGTAGGGGACTAAGTTACCGTCTTCAATCGCTTGTTCTAGTGGGTAATTGGCCGTCGGCATTTTAAAGTCGCAACCAAATAACTGACAGGTTGAACGAGACACCATCTCGACTGGGGTTGCCGTTAAGCCTACTTCTAACGCATCAAAGTATTTAAAAATATCACCGTATACATTGTAAATTGAGCGGTGAGATTCATCGGCAACAATTAAATCAAAATAGCCGACATCATACTTTTGGAATATACGCATCATGCCCGGATAGGTAGCGATAAAAACACGGGCGCTATCTGCCGCGCCTTTTTTACTTTTACCCACCACATAAAGCGGCTCTTTGGTATGTTCGTTAAAGGCATTCCCAGCTTGTTTACGTAACTCTTTACGGTCACATAGGAATAAAACACGCTTTGCCCAACCCGCATCTAGCAGGCGTTTTGCCAATGCGATAGATACACGGGTTTTGCCAGTACCTGTCGCTTGTACGATAAGCGATTTCCGATGCTTGTTAGTGAAACGTTCGCATATACGCGATATGGTTTCCATTTGGTACATACGGCCAGCCACATCAGTATCGATAGGCGTTTGGTTGAGATCTTTTTTCAAAGTTCGTTGCTTTATAAGGTATTGCAACGAGTCTTTTGAGTAGTAACCGTAAAGTTTGCGACTATTATAGCCTTGGGCATCGTCTAAAATACGAATGTCGTAGCCATTTGAATAGAATATTACAGGGCGCTGACCATGTTCTTTTTCTAGGGCATCAGCATAGATTTTTGCTTGTTCTCGGCCTTTTTCTACAGACTCACGAGTACGCTTCGCTTCAATAACTGCCAACGGCTTGCCATCATCATCCCACAGCACATAATCAACATAACCAATACCCGTAGCTGTTGGCTGATGAGCGACTTCTACTTCTTTGCCGACTTCATCGGTACTGGCTTCGTCTAGTGATACATTCCAACCCGCTGCGCGTAAATCCATATCGATAATACGGGCGCGAGTTTCAGCTTCGTTAAAGTCGATAGCGGAAGTAATAACTTTGTTCTTCTTCTGAACTTCCTCAATTTTAGCGTGGTCGATTGATTGTTTTAATTTAGCTGCTTCAATTTGAGCTTGTTTTTGCGCCTGCTCCGCTGCCTCCAGCTCTTCCAAAGCTTTTTTAAGGCGAGCCTCATTTTCAACTATTTTCTTTTCTAGTTGCTTATTCTTCTTTGCAAACTCGCTATCAGATTGCGTAGCTGATTGTTTTGGTACTGGCTTTTTAAACTCTGGTAAATTTTCGGCTTTACCCGGACCATGAACAACATATAGATAGGATGCGATGAAATAGCTTTCTTTTAATATCCAAACCGCTTGTTGCTGATCGACTTTACCTTCATGGGCAGCTTGGTTACCGCTTTTACGAATCGCATGAAGCTTATCTGTGATTTCCCTAGGTACAACTGATGTGAATTCGTCCGCTGTTAACTTGTCGTATATGTTGGAATTCGGAAATACAGGCAGGCGAAGCTCTTTATACAAATAGCCCACCACTTTTTCAGCAAAGCAGCGTAATTTGACCAAAGCACTTTGAGGGTCGCTAATGGCATATTCTTCTGCAAATGCAGCAAGCTGATGTAACTCTGGCCATTTGTTCTGGATGTGTTCAAAATTCATTGATTGCTTCATTCCTGATTAATCCTTGTGTCACTACCTATATGGCAAGCACAGTGCCAAGTTCGAAATTATTGTTCTTTTTCATTTTGGACCCCCAACCGCTTCATCCAATTTGTTAGCGTTTGATGATCTTTTAATCCCAGCATTTTTGTTGCGTGCTTTTTGACATTTCCGCTTGCTTTTAATGCCGCTTCGACATATTTTTTCTGATATTTTTCAGTTAGTTGAACTATATCTACCTTATCATTGAAAGAAAGAGAAACGTCATTATTTTGCTCACCAACTCTCCTGTTTATGCATGCTTTAGATAGTTCTTTTTCACCCACAAATTTTGAATCCGTCCACAAAAAAGCCCTGTTCAATGTGCTCCATAATTCACGAATATTACCTAACCAAGATTGTGATAAAATAAATTTAATTCCATTTTCGGAAACATTTTTACTTATATAGTCCGGGTGTTTGGACCCCGACTCATTAATTTGGTCTGTCAGTTGTTCTACTATTACTGGAATATCTTCTATTCGAGCTCTTAGTGGCGGCATATTTATAATGCCCACAGCTAGGCGGTAAAACAGATCTTCTCTAAAACCCCCTTGTTCAATCAGGGTGGTTAAATCTTGGTGGGTAGCAGCAATAACACGCACATCAACATTAATCATTTTTGTATCACCAAGTCTGGTAATTTCCCCTTGCTGCAATGCCCTCAGAAGCTTAACTTGTATATCAGGTTTTAACTCTCCGACTTCATCCAAAAATAAAGTACCGCCATTGGCTTGTTCAAATAGACCTGCATAATCTTTATCTGCGCCAGTAAACGCACCTTTTTTATGACCAAACAGTGTTGAATCGACTAGGTTTTCAGCAAGCGCTCCGCAGTTGACGACTCTTATGGGCTTGTTTCCTCTAAGGCTCCCTTTGTGGATAGCATTTGCCATTAGCTCTTTACCTGTACCTGTTTCACCTAAGATAAGGGCAGGTACTTCAGACGCAGCTATTCTTTTGGCTTTATGAACCACATCTGTCATTATTTTTGAGTTCGCCGTTAATTCTGAAAACGCTTTTTGCACCTTAGGTAATGAGGTCGCTGTATGCGCAATGTTCTTCGAGGCAGACTTTACGTATTCTTTACCGAAATCTAGTGGTATTGCGACTTCTTCAATAACGTTTTTCGGGGACGATTGCACAAAGCGTGTATTAGACTTGCCCTTTCCATGAAGCACAGAAAGAGTTGTCATTGCAGGTGTGCCAGATGTTAGATTGATCGAGAGCGTGTCAGCTTCTTCTGATAACTTTGTGATCCACTTTTCTGTTTCGATTGAAATAGACTGATAATCAATCGGACTTTGGATGTGCGCTAAGTGGATTTTAATATCTTCTGATGGTCGGCTTAACATCGCCATACGCTTTTTCAAAAAGCGCTCAAACGAGTCCCACTTAGCTTCGTCTTTATTAGAAAGAATTACGATTTTATCAAATGGAATTTCAGATTTTGTCGCAAGTGAAACAATAGCAGCGTTTTGCTCTTGCTCCATGTTTTCAATATCGCGATTACCAAGCCATGTAAAAAGTGTATGCACTGCTCAATTGCTTATTCCAATTCATTTGTAAATCATCTTACATGAAATAATAATTTTTACACTTAAAGCATTACCATTCAGACTAATTGCTAATTAGTCGATTTTTTCAACAAGTCACCCACTTCACAATCAAACAATTCACATAGCTTATCGATTGCATCAAGGTCGATGCGATGAGCGGTCTCTTTGTATAGAAGCGTAACTGTATTTCGATTGAGGCCGGTTTCTCTGGCCACATCCATGATCTTCATTTTTTTCACCCATCAAGTGGGCTAAATGACACCTAATCACACTTTAAAATTAATTTCGTACCGCCCTTTAAAATAATGCAATGTTATTTTTAATATAGATATTTTCTACTTAAGGCAACACTATGTGCATATTTGAGCGATGGTAGAAAAACAACTATGCATAAATGATTCGCGGTCTAAATACTAAGCACTTCCGCGCCGTTCTGAAGTGGCGTCCTTACTTGTTTTAATTCCACTCTACCAATTGTTGCAAGTCCTTCAATCGATCGCGTTGAATTGACAAAGCTTCAAATACATCACTAAAACTAGTGCTCTGGTTTGGAAGCAGGGGTAATGCAAATTTCGCTTGAGTGAAAAACTCGGTTGAATCATTCTGCCAAGCTGATTGCCACCAATGGATGATATCTGCTCGGCAACTGTTTAGCTTTGAGGCGCTGGGCAATTTATCTGATTTTTTAAGATTAATTTGGCTATTACTGGGTAGCAAGTTCCATAAATCATTATTTGGCCAACGGGCAAAAGGTATAGCGTGATCAACTGCATATTGCCCTGCTGTTTTGAGCCGCTTACCGGACCACACACAATGTACCTTCTGCTGCGCCATTAAAGTATCAATACGTTGACGCACTTTGGTGGTGTTTCGCTGTGGGTTATCCCAACGTAATGCTTCAAAATATTGCTGGCGAGTAAACGCCTTAGCGTTGTTTTCACTGTATTTTTCCATTTGCGCCACCCACTCATTTAACAGAGCTGGTTCTATCCACACACTAAATTGTGCCATGGCGTCCCAAATTGCTTTGGGAAGATAAAATGATCCAAAACTGGATAAGTAATTGCTATCAAGAGTTAGCACACAGGGTTTTCGATGCGCTTTCGTTTCTACCGAAAATACAGCTTCTTGAGTACCAGGCAAGGTGATGTACTTCACCGGCATATCTTTAATGGTGTTACTGATATCTTTTAACGTTTGATGCAGACTAGTCGCAAGCTTTACGTCACTATTAGAATAATTGGCACCGAGAAATATGTCATTATTTGATAAAGACTTTAGCTGTCGCCAGCCGGTTTCTTTGATAAAACCTAGTCCCTTACTCGTATTGCTATTTTGTTGCATAGCAAAGGTATCTACTAAAGGTTTATACAACTTCATCCAATACAACGACACCAAACCCAAAGGCAATTCAACACAGTTATCAGTTTGGCTTATAACAGCTCCTGGATGCCCTTCAGCAATGCGCAATAAGGAACGTAACAAGGCTAATTTATACGTAGAGGATTTGTTATCGTTAACAACAATATTGCGTATTAGCGGAAAAGCTCCCGTGCCATCATCAGGCAAAGTAAGTACAACGGTTTCCCAATTTACGTCATTACGACCTAGTTTATCTGTTGTAACCTGTGCGGTAGCTAGCTCATAAGATAAACCAAATTTACTGGCTAGTTGCGCCTGTTCTGACGTCGTCACCTCATACATTACACGTTCGTCATGACATTCACCGTGACGCAGGGATATAACTAGCTTGCCATTCGGTTTCAACAATGTACTGAGTTTTCGAAAAGCGCGTTCACGATTAGATGGTGCAATGTGCATCCACACGGCGCTCAGCAAAATTAGATCGAATTTAATTTGTAGGGCAAAGACTTTTTGTAATTCAGGAAGAGTATCGTCTAGCCAATGGATATTAAGTTGTGGATATTTATTTCGAGCGAGCGAACGCATGCCTTCGGCCGGTTCAACAGCGACAACACTCAAACCTTTATTAGCAAGATAAGCCGCATCACGACCAGAGCCCGCGCCCACATCTAATGCCCAGCCTTTATCTGGTAAATGCGTTAACCAATCACAATGCACATCAGTAAAACTGACATTGTCATATTGGGCACTTAAGCTTTCTGCCTGCTTTGAGTAATAAGTAATATTGCTTGCGCTCAAACGACTCCCTTACTTCCTTGAACGATTAGAACATACCTACTTTATTTTGTTTTTTTGTACTACCGACACATTTTCTTCTAACAATATGATTTTGGAAACCTATATTAGTTAGTCACTTCATTTTTTCGCTATCACTTGTAGGCGGGTTAACCAATTGAAGTAATTCACTAGGTTCACATTCAAAGTAATTACACAACAAGTTGATCGTGTCGGTATTTGTATTGTAACCAGGAACATTAGCAATTCTGGTAATTGTTGCTCTGCTTATTCCCGTTTGTTCAGCAACATCTCCAATCGTGATGCGCTTACCATCTCGGAAACTTTTTTCATCTAATTGTTGGCGAAAAAGAATTCTAATCACGCTCTTATTTTCATATATGGATCAATTGAATCTTAATAATACCATATGCGTCACATAAGAGTTAAATAAAGCTTGACAGAGTCATAAATTAGCTATATAACTCAATTTAGATTCATTTGAATCATAAATGACTCAAAAATGGAGATATGAAGCATGACTCAAAACTATCTGACAACATCTGAATTATCAGAACGTATCAAATACGACTGCCGCACTATTCGTGAGCAGTTAAAAGATTCTGTCCTTATTGAGGGCACTCATTACATCCGACCGTTTGGCGGTCGGAAGATTTTGTATGACTGGCAGGCGATTCAGCGGGACATGTGCAAGTTTTCGCAACAGGCGATGGCGATTCCTATGTCTAATGGAGGGCGTGCTCATGGCTAGTATCAATGTTCGCAAAGAAACCGGAAAGCTCTACCTGGATTTCCGTTATCGCAATGTGCGTTGTCGTGAGCAGACCAATCTGTCTGATACACCTGCAAATAGAAAAAAACTTGCGGTGGTATTAGACAAGATACAAGCCGATATTCTATTGGGTTGTTTTGATTATGCTAAAACCTTTCCTAACAGTTTCTTGTTGAAAAAAATTCAACATGTGGAAGGTACGTTAGCTACGAAAGATGCATGTCCCACTTTTGAAGTATTCGCTAATATTTGGTTTAAAGAAATGGAAGTCCAATGGCGCCGCAGCTACACGGATACTGTTCGTTATGTAATGGTGAATCGACTGCTTCCTCATTTTGGCAAGCAGAAAGTGAATGCTATCAGTAAGGCAGACTTACTGGCATTTCGCGCTGAACTGGCGAAGTCCAGAAAAAAGAATGGTGAATTGTTGTCACATTCTCATGTGAATCGTCACATGAAAATAATGCGGATTATTCTAGCCGAAGCTGCGGATCGTTTTGAATTTAGCAGCCCATATCGGGATATCAAGCTACTCAAAGTGCCTAAATCGGACATTCAGCCTTTCAGTCCGGAAGAGATTAATTTAATTCTGGATAATGTACGGGCGGATTTTCGAGATTATTTTGCGGTGCGCTTTTTTACCGGTATGCGTACAGGTGAAATTGATGGTTTGAAATGGAAGTACGTGGATTTTGCTAAAAGGTTGATTTACATTCGCGAAACCGTTGTGGATGGACGGGAAGAATATACCAAAAATGACTTTAGCCAACGTGACATTCAAATGAGTCAACCGGTATTCGACGCATTTAAAAACATGCTACAAAATACTGCGCATCGGGAATACGTTTTTTGCACCGGCAAAGGCACACCGCTGAATCACAATGCCGTCACCAAACGCGTATGGTATCCACTATTGCGCCACCTAGGACTGCCAAAGCGTAACCCCTATCAGATGCGCCATACAGCTGGCACGCTGTGGTTGGCTTCTGGTGAGAGCCCCGAGTGGATTGCAAAACAAATGGGGCATTCCAACACCGAAATGCTGTTCCGCGTATATAGCAGATATGTCCCCAACCTCACGCGTCAGGATGGCTCGGCTGCTGACCGGATGTTTAATACTATCCGCAATCAAAAGGGCTAAGCCCCCTCTCAATAATTCACTTTGTTTTCTTCATTATCCTGATAATAGGAGGGCACTATGCGCGCCTTAAAAATTGAATCCATGCAGCCTTTGCTAGTTGATGTTCCTGAGTATAAGCGGTTTTCTGGCCGGTATTTCCTGACTGGCCTGGTCACCAAACCCGATCAGGCTGGCAATCCTGTGACAGTATTAACAGTGTCCGATGCCACCAGCGACTTTCGCGTTTTTTGCACGTCACCAGTGTTGCTGGACTGTAATTTGCAACCTAACACCATGGTGCATGTTGAAGCAGCGTTGTACCAAAACATGGGAGCAGCTTACTTTCGATGCAAAGATCTACAGCCCATCACAACATGCTTAAGTTTGGGACGCGATCTGTCCGCGCTGCCTCGTTCACTTTGCCCAAAACCTGTTGCGTTTGACGCGCTGATTATATTTGTTAGCCGGATCCAGAATCCGCTGCTTCAACAATTTGTACAAGAGGTGATCCTCCAACCGCAAATAGGCCTGCGTTATATACAATGTCCTGCAAGCAAAAATTTTCATCACAATTATGCTGGTGGATTAATTGAGCATTCTGTCGAAGCCGCCTGGAACATTGCAGGGATCATGGATCTGACTCCTTTGGAGCGCGATATCGCGGTGACGGCTGCTTTGTTGCATGATATTGGGAAAACTCAAACACTAACACCTGATCTTACGCGCACAGCAATCGGTCAGCTTGTTGACCACAGCCACCTGACGCTGGAAATTTGCGCAAATCCACTTCGTACTCTTGCGCTCTCGGCTCCGACTATTGCGAACCAACTTCGCCATGCCTGGACTTGTCACTCGCCCAGGGCTCGCTTTGGTTTCAAGCCTCGTACCCGGGTCGCCAAATTTCTGCAAAAAGTCGACAAACAAAGTGCTGACGGCTTTTGTGGTGACGGATTTATACCCGCCTTTTGCAACACTGCTGAAGTGCTTCGCACCCAGGCAACAAATTAATTAAATTAAAGGAATTAAAGTTATGGCACGTCATCCAGAGGTTACCGAGAAGGCCATTATTCAGGCCGGACTGGAAATTGAAAAGCTGGGCAAGGCAGCTAACCCCGGCGCAATCCGAGTGCATCTTGGCTACAGAGGTGGCCTGATGCGTATCAAATCCATTTGGGAGGGTTTTGTACAAAAGCGTAGTCAAAAGTTACTACCAGATCCCAAAACCGAAGTGACATTAGACTCTTTACCTAATGAGTATTCAAGCAACGCGGTACAACTCATGGAACGCGTATCAACAGCGATTGAGCAATTAACTGTCGAAGCCTATATCGTTAGCCAACAGGTATTTGAGAAGCGGTTAAAAACAATGGAGAAAGATCATGAGCAAAGGGTAGCCACTCTCAATGAAGCTGAGGTTTCTGCGGATATGTCTATTAAGCAACTAGAAAATGAGCTGGATGACGTCCAAAAAGACCTTCAAGATTTGGCAGACCAAAATGCCAAGTTGTTAATAGAAAATTCTGAACTTCGTGGTCGGTTATCGGTTTTCGAAGAAAGCTATCCAGCTAGTAAACAGCATAGTGGAAATTAATTATGGACTACCACATTTGTGATTTTACTGCATTGGTCAGTAAGGATATTCAAAAACAGTTAGACACTGAATTTCAATATCAAATGAATTTAACCGATGGTGAATGGGTTTTCTGGGAAGATAAGTATTTTCAAGGACATCAAGTTGAACCAGCGATTGATGCTACAGGTCAAGCCATTCTTCAGTTTTTCACAACATGCGCTTGTCCCATTAGTATGTTAAGACTCGGGCGCTCTATGTCGTCACGTAATAGTGATCACGGCCCAATAACTTCAGACTCAATGGCAGTAAAGTACCTACTTACAGGAATGGAGTTTATCGCCAACAATCTTTATGACCAGAAAAAAGCAGTTGGAATGCGATACTACATGGATACCTTGGAGTTCAGGTTTGCCTGCGAATTATTGCTCTCATATAAGAATGAAATGAGATCCGAAAATATCTGTCCTGAAATTATTGATTTAATAATGGGTGTAGTGAAGAAAACATCCCACCACACCCTGCAATAGTTTTGATTTATATTGTTTAAATTTTATGAGTATTCCGGCTTATCGAGGTAATGAATCGAGTATCAGGATGACTCGCCACCAAAAAACTAGACCAACAATGTCTTTTTTGGTTAAGAAAAGTTAAACAACTCCTTGCTCAATCATGGCATGAGCAACGCGACGGAACCCTGCGATGTTGGCACCTAATACCAAATTATTAGGTTGACCAAATTCCCTTGCAGTATCGATTGTTGTAATAAATATATTTTTCATAATCTGCTGTAATTTTTGGTCAACTTGTTCAAAAGACCATGATTGCATACTGGCATTTTGTGCCATTTCCAACTGGCTTGTTGCAACACCACCGGCGTTGACTGCTTTACCAGGACCGTAAGCAATACTTGATTGAATAAATAAGTCAACGGCCTTCTGCGCTGAGGGCATATTGGCACCTTCACTCACCGTTTTGCAGCCATTATCTAGCAAGGTTTCAGCATCAGCTTCGGTCAGTTCGTTCTGAGTCGCACAGGGAAAGGCAGCATCGGCTTGATAACGCCATATTGCATGGCCGTCAGCAGGGTAATCAGATGTGGGGGTATAAACGGCATCAGGGTGATTATTCAAGTATTCTATTAAACTTCCTCGTTGCTGTTCTTTGATTTGCTTTACTAGCTTTAGATCGATGCCTTCCTGATGATAAAGCGTACCCGAAGAGTCACTACAACAGATCGGTGTGGCACCTAACTGGTATAGTTTTTCCATGGCATAGATTGCAACATTACCGGATCCTGAAACAAGGCATCGTTGTCCTTGTAAACTTTCTCCTCGGGCATTTAGCATGTGGTCTGCAAAATAAACTGCACCATATCCTGTTGCTTCTTTACGCACTAACGAGCCTCCCCAAAGCAGGCTTTTACCGGTTAATACGCCATCATAACGACCAGTTAGTCGCTTATATTGGCCAAACATATACCCTATTTCACGGGCTCCTACGCCTATATCTCCGGCAGGAACATCTGTCGTTGGGCCAATATGGCGGTATAGTTCGTTCATGAAGGACTGGCAAAAACGCATGACTTCATTGTCTGAACGGCCTTTAGGATTAAAGTTCGCACCACCTTTGCCGCCACCTATTGGTAGCCCGGTCAATGCATTCTTAAAAATTTGTTCAAACCCCAAGAATTTAATAATGCTGGCATTCACACTCGGATGAAATCTTAAGCCTCCTTTATACGGGCCTAACGCCGAGTTAAACTCGACTCGGTAACCTTTATTCACTTGAATATTACCACTATCATCCACCCAGGGAACCCTGAACATAATCTGTCGCTCAGGTTCAACCATACGTTGAATAATAGCTTGCTGCTGGTAGTTTAAATTGCTATCTAAAATCGGACTAATCGATTCTAAGACTTCTTCAACCGCTTGATAAAACTCTGACTGAGCAGGGCTGCTTTGTTTTAAATCTACAATGGTATTGTGAATATAGGCCACCACTATTTCCCTTATAAAATGTTATCGCGTTAACGTAATAAATCAGCTCAGTAGAGGTTTCTTCGAGTTGACTTGGATTATTTCTACTTGTTGTTCTCCTCGTTGAGTAACCCAACTAATATTTTGCCCCGTACTCAAACCAATTAAAGCAGAACCAATTGGAGCAAATATTGAGATACTGTCTTCATACAGGTGCATATCAGCCGGAAAACACAATGTTTTAGTAAAAACTCGTCCGCTATCTAAAATTTTAAAAGTGACTTGACTGCCAATTGATACAACATGGTCTGGCATATCTTTACTGTTCACAATATTGGCTCGAGCAAGTTCGTTTTCTAACGCTCGAACAAACTCCGCAGGTAACTTGGCTTTTTCAAGCTGTTCTTCCAATTCTGCTAAATCTGCAGAGGAAATTGTAATTTCAGGTTGTTGTTTCATAACGGGATCTCTCATGTTGCATCATAATGTCAGTTGTTTGTTGAATCTGGGATTTATTCAGTACTGTTTGAATTATCTATGAAATCCATTGAGCTGGTGCGATGTTGGCCTTTATCAGTTTGCGTTAAATAAACATGCGAAGCTCAACTGACGTAAGAGCAACACGCCTTGGTAAATCTGAAGTCCAGATGGCTGAATAGCGATAAAAACTATTATGTGAATATGTAATTGGGTTTGACAATAGATAATACGAGCCGGTCACAATCAATGCGACCGGCTTAAATTGGCAAGGTGAGTAGGATGCTCTTTATTGTGTTAACTATTGTCATAGGATCCTCAATTTGAGTGCTTGATAATAGCTCAGCTCAAAATAATAACAATAGTTTCACTGTACTACCGCATTATAAATTCGTGCAGTGTTAGATATTATTGACAACTACCACAACAGTATTGGTCACCATGTTGGGGCGGCGAGAATAAAATTTGATTCTCTAATAGAATGTGCAGCATCAAATCTTCTTTTAACTCCTTTAAACCAACATATAGTGCAGTCCATGTATTGCAAGCATCTTTTGGTAAAGTGATATTATTGGTTAAGTCATCGATTACCGCCAAGGCATCACCATGTTGCAAATGTTCCTCTTCCATTACACTAATAGGCCCAGAAGGATAAGTACCTCTGATTAACATAGGAAAGAGAATTTGTTCTTCTTTAATCATGTGACTTTCCAGTTCCTGATACATATCTTCTAAATGATTTGCCAGTCCTACAGGGCAGAATTCTTCATCGGTGTGAACATATTCGACTCGTCTTGCAAGTCTTATCAATTCGGGTAGTTGTACACGGTGACGTTGATGAAAACGAACGAGAATATGCTCTATTAGTTCTGCATTGGATACCTTTCTCCAGTCAGTATAATCAATAGGTTGCTGCAGCTCTGCAAAAGCATCCAGCAGTTCTTGTTCAGGCAAGTGGTGTTTAGCCAGTACATCACGCAAAATATGATCACCTCCACAACAAAAATCTAATTTGTATTGGTGAAAAACAGCGGTCGCTCCCGCAATGGACGTGGCGATATTGCCTAAAGACTGATCAAGTAGTGACATAGTAATTCCTAAAATTTAGTTGGGTTAAATCATTTCTAGTCACCTTTCGCAATTATCAGGCCAATACTACCCACTTTGATTTATATAGCTTTTATGACCCGTATGGTAAATTTAACCTAAATAATTTAGGGTCAAATGTACCAGTAGGTAAAAATAACCATGTTGAAAGAAAGTTTAATTGCAGATTTGGTTACCGACCTCCCTGCTGCTATAAGATTGCAGCGTTTAGTCAGCACTCTGGCGAACTATTTTGGATGCGGTGCAGTTGGGCTATTGAAACTAGAACACGAAGTATTAAAACCTGTAGCAATGTATGGATTAGCAAGCGAAGCTCAAGGTCGTCGCTTTATTGTTGCCCAGCATCCTAGATTAACAACCATTTTAGCAAGCCGTAATCCTGTCAGATTTGATCCTGATTCCGAACTACCTGATCCGTACGATGGATTACTGCTGGATCAGCCAGGCGAGGCATTACCCGTACACGACTGCATGGGGATCTCAATTTACATTGAGGGGCGCTGCTGGGGAGTGCTTACACTGGATGCGCTTCATGCAGGGAGTTTCAGCCAAACGACCATACTTGAGCTACAAAGTTATAGTCTACTAGTAGAGGCGGCTGTAAGAATGACTGAACTGGAACAGTCTAATCGCGATTTGCGTTTAAATCATCAGGTGAATGATCAACCATTTTCACCCACCAGTCAGCGCTATGAACTAATAGGACAAAGCAAAGCTTTGCAGCAAATCTTACAAGAACTAGCAGTAGTCGCGAATTCTGACTTGCCGGTACTATTGCTTGGAGAAACCGGTGTAGGTAAGGAGTTATTTGCCCGACAACTACATCGCAGTTCTGCACGAGCCAATAAACCACTCGTGTATATAAACTGTGCTGCCTTACCAGAAAACTTGGCAGAAAGTGAATTATTTGGCCATAACAAAGGCGCTTTTTCTGGTGCTCATAATGAACGCGCTGGACGGTTCGAAGCGGCAGATGGCGGAACCCTGTTTTTAGATGAAGTAGGTGAATTACCGCTAGTTGTGCAAGCTAAACTATTACGGGTGCTGCAAAACGGTGAAATCCAGCGGTTGGGCTCAGATAAAACCAAATTAGTTGATGTACGCTTAGTGGCTGCCACTAATCGTGATTTGAAAGAACAGATTAAAAATGGAGAATTCCGCGCTGACTTATACCATCGTTTGTCGGTTTATCCGCTGCCTATTCCTCCGTTACGCGAAAGAGTAGAAGATATACCTTTGTTAGCAGGACATTTTTTGGAATTAAATCGTAGCAGATTGGGATTGCGAGCTTTGCGTCTGGACAGTGAGGCAGAATTAACTTTACTGAGCTATAACTGGCCGGGGAATGTTCGAGAACTGGAACATGTAATAAGTCGTGCAGCAATCAAAGCATTAAGTCAGGGAGCTTCACGTAGCGACATTGTTACGCTTGGTTCGACACTACTAGACATAGATAGCCAAGTACCTGTAGCGACTCATCACGTTATTAACGAACCGTTACAGCAAACAGGGATTAGTTTGAAACAGGCTGTACAACAGGTGCAATTGCAAATGATTAAACGGACCTTAGAACAATATGATGGAAATTGGTCTCAGGCAGCTAAACAATTGGACGTGGATCCCAGTAATTTGCACAAATTGGCACAACGATTAGGTTTAAAAGCCTAGTTGAAATTAGTGAAATTTACTCCAAGAACATTGCCCACTTCTCTTTGTAGTACTTAGTACATCGTGATGTATGATTTTTAAAAGCTTGTAAGCATCATGTAAACTGTAATCTTGATGCTCAATTTTTTTATAACCCAATGACGTCAGTTCGATATGCCACTCCGGCGATACACCAATCGTTGACAATGTTTTTTTAACACACATTAAAGGACAACCATCAATGGCTAAGATCGGCCTTCCTGACTTGGCTATTCTGACTAGTGGTTTGACTTTGCCACCGACCCCTGCAATACAGGACATCTGCGCCGAGCCTTCCCGATCAAGAGTGACAGCTACATCATTGGCAAGTTGCGCTAAATTGGAACAACCGGAGCATGCATAAACTAACGTTTTCTGCCGACAATCAATTTTCATATCAAGTTCTCCCATGACGCCGAAGGTAATAATTAAGGGAGTAACGAGTATAAATACTGGGCTGCTAGTTTTAATTTGATACAAGTCAATATTAGAGACGCCCTACCACTTTAAGGGTAGGATTAACCTGGTCTGCCATCTGGCCTGGGTGTGGTTAAAATTGGGAAATAAACCAGCACATATAGCAAATACGCCACCACCCAAGTGATAATGCCGAATGTTAACCATTGCATGGTCAGGCTAGGCCAAATCCCTATCAGCAAAGTACGAATACCCGCTGCCAAAATAACCAATAAAAAAGCAAACGACATAATTGTTTTGGGCTTAATGATTCGGCCACTGTGACCCAATGATACACGGGAAATCATGCTTAAAATCATCAACCCCATAGCACCAGCTGTAAAAACATGAAGGGCAATGCTATTACTGATATTGGCTCCGGCATAGCGAGCGCTGTATAAAGCTAATCCACATGGAATAAACCAATAAGCCAAATGTAACGACCATAATAAAGGTACTTTCAACGTAATCCAGATTTTCCAACGTAAGCAACGTAAAGCGGTAAATAGTGCACTGATAGCAAACAAACCACTCATGACAACAGGAGGTACGTCATTATCCAACATAAAAAAATGTAATATAAAAATAAGCCACAATGATCCTAATGCAGCAATATCCAACCATTTGATTGCGGTAACTTTTGTCGTTAAGGTGCCATTGGCCGTAAACATAGGTAATACGCGCCCGCCGACAATGGCCATCAATAACGTTATCAACCAGACGGCATTTTGAGCACCTAACAATTGGATGTCATGCCGTTGAGTTGCAACGCCAAAATACATCATGGCGTTACAGAAAGTTAGCAACAACAACACGGGTACAAAAAACAGGTTACGCTGTTGTTTGGCTTGAATCAGAGGGCGTGCCAGTAATATGGCGCTCACAGGTAAAAAACTTAAGTCGACAGCAGCAACAAAGTATATCGACAGATTCTGACCAAATAACAATAACAGACGCCCGCTTAACCACAAGAGCGTAATAAAAAGCAGCGTTTTATTATGAGGGGCTCGCAGCCCGGTCCAGTTCTGAACAGCAGTCAGCAAAAAACCAATCACAATAGCACAAACAAACCCGAACAACATTTCATGGCTGTGCCAAAACAGGATATTGGCAAACGGGTAAAGTTGTATATGGCCGGTCAGTGCTAAGCCCCACAATGCCATAGCAATGACGCTAAATATCGCACCAAACAGGAACATAGGGCGAAATGCCTGGCGAAGTAAAGGAAACAATTTTTGTTCTGCTGCAAGATCTGTTATTTGCATCGTTAATTTCGTCCTGTTACGAGTAATAATGCTAGAAATCGATATTAATATCTCATTAAGCTGATACCATGCCAGCCAACTGTAGCCAATAACCGTTACTCTCCGTTGGGGACAACGGAATCGGGGCTTCACCGTCAATGTTGGCTTTAAATTTTGCTAGCCAATCAAACGTACCTTCAGGCTGAGGATTTAAACGAACAATATCAACATCGTTCCCCATATCTGGTAATTGATTAATCAAATTATAGCGATATCCTGATTGAGTCTGGATACCATTTAATACAAAAACAGAGGTTCCATCCTGACTTTTCACTTCCCTTCCTTGCGGATAATGGATACAACACAGTTCACATTGGTCTTTGCTACGGTTTTCCGATCGCGCGGTAAAACAGCGACCACTCCAAGCCAAAGGTAAGTGACCAAAAGCCAAGACCTCTGTCTCGAAACAATCTCGAATATCGCGAATAACACTTTTCGACAATAGTGTATGTAACCAGTATTGCGACAACTCTACCGGCATTACCCAACGCGTTAATCCCATGCCCACCAAGCGGCGCAGACTATGCTGGTTATAGCAGTTAATCGCGGCCCCAGCGACAAAAGGTAAAGCATTCTCCTGCAACATAGCGATAACACCAACATCATTGGCTTCCAGCAAAAATTCACCATTATCGACATACTTACGTAGCTCACGTAGCTCATTTGGGGCCTCAATCAGTGTCATCGACGATAAGCACACTTGTTTTCCTGCTTCGCGTAACATATGTGCCAAACGCATAAAATCATTAAATTTCAGTTCACGTCTTTTGCTACATACAGTTTCGCCCAAATAAATAATATCGATGTCAGATTCAGCGGCTTCTTCGTAAAAAGCCTGCATTTGTTGTTTTGGCCAAAAATACTGAACGGGGCCGAGTGAGAACAGCATAGTTTTTATTTCCATTTTCGGTGATAGGCACCCAATGTTGTTTGGCTCCCCTCAGACAATGATGAGAGAATATTCTGCCATTCTTGTTGTACAACAAAACGTTCCGGATCATTCTTTAATGCATCAATGGCAGCCCGCCAAACTCGGGTAATTTGAGCTACATAGGCAGGGCTACGCTGACGACCTTCTATTTTTAGCGAGCGGATACCCTCTTTATATAACACCGGTAATAAATCCAGTGTATTCAGGCTGGTAGGTTCCTCCAGAGCATGATATGTATCGTCTCCAACACTAAAACGCCCTTTGCACAAAGTGGGGTAACCGGCGGTTTCATTAGGGGCAAACCGATCTATCAGAATACCGTTTAGTCGCGACTCCAGTGTGCCATTATTGTCCTGCCAACGAACATGAGTTGCCGGAGAACAAGCCCCAGCAGTGTTGGGAGACTCTCCTGTCATATAAGAACTTAAATAACACCGTCCTTCTGCCATAATGCACAAACTACCAAAGGCAAAAACCTCCAGATCGATATTACAACTATGTGCCAGAGCGCGAACTTGCTGAATAGAAAGGACTCTTGGTAACACTACTCGACTAATGTCAAATTGACGATAAAAGTCTATAGCTGCTGCATTGGTGGCAGAAGCTTGTACAGACAAATGGCGCTCTATTTTGGGGTACCGTTCCGCTGCATAAGCCAGTACGGCAATATCCGCCAAAATCAACACATCGACACCGGCCTCAACAGCACAATCAACTGCCTTTTGCCAACGTTGCCAATTATCAGGATGAGCAAAGGTATTAATTGCAACATGCAATTTTTTATTATGTGCATGTACAAATTTTACCGCTTCATACAGTTTTGCATCATCGAAATTTAAGCCAGCAAAATGACGGGCGTTAGTATCGTTTTTTAAACCGATATAAATAGCATCGGCACCATGTTCGATAGCTGTTTTTAATGCTGGCATACTGCCTGCCGGGCATAACAACTCCATTCGGTTACCTTTGTTCCAGAATCACTGTACTACCTCTGAGAGGTTATTTTCACAGTGTGCGAATTATGCTTTTATTATACGATGTTATTCTTGAAATTTGAGCGTATATGATTGATATTAAAAGAGTTAACCACAAAGTGGTAGTAGGCCTACCTACTTTTATGCGGACAATTAACCGCTATGCTCCCCCTCTTTTACAGGTTCATTTGTTAAACTTGGTATTCAACCAATTTTTTCGTGCTGAGTGCAGGCAAGGTGACCTGGATTTTCTAAACAACAAAACGTTGGTTATTGATGTGTATGACTATCAACTGGCTTTTGGTATTAGCCTGCAACAAGGAAGGCTCAAAGTCTGTGTATCTCCTACAAATGAGGATTTGCTTATTAGGGCCAGTTCAGTTGAATTTCTTGCCATGATCAATAACAGCGTGGATCCGGACACGCTATTTTTTCAGCGACGTCTGGTAATGTTGGGGGATACTGAGCTGGGCTTATATTGTAAAAATTTGCTGGATAGCATCGATAATAAACGATTTCCACGTTTACTGTCCTACGGATTGGACTGGTTGGTACAACAGCAAGGTTCATTTAAAACGGAAATGAGATCGAACGACTGCGGACAACTCCAGGATATATACGGCGAAGTAAAAAGGTAATTATGATGGAATGGGATCCCAAACTCATTAGTAAATACAATATTAACGGTCCGCGCTATACGTCTTATCCAACAGCACTAGCACTGGAAAGCAAATTTGACCGGAACAATATTGCACGTGCAATCAAAACTGCTGCAACAGAATTGAGCCTTTATATTCATATCCCATTTTGTCACAAATTATGCTTTTACTGTGGCTGCAATAAAGTCATTACCCGTCATCAACATAAAGCCGAAATCTATTTGGATGCACTCGCACAAGAAATGCTCCTTTACTCGGCGTTACTAAGTCATAAACGTATTAATCAGCTTCATCTCGGTGGCGGTACACCTACCTTCTTAACAGAAGAGCAATTGACTCGTTTGATGACATTGGTCAAACAGCATTTTGTATTAAATTCAGATGCAGAAATCAGTATCGAAATTGATCCTCGGAGTTGCAGTGATCAAAAACTGATTCACTTGCGTCAACTGGGGTTTAACCGTGTCAGTTATGGGGTTCAGGATCTAGATGAAAAAGTACAGATTGCTATTAATCGGGTACAAGATACTGATTTGATTCGTCATCAAGTCAAGCTGAGCCGAGAGTTAGGTTTTGACTCGATAAATTTAGATTTGATTTACGGTTTACCCTTTCAGCATCCCGATAGCTTTAGTCAAACACTCAAAGAAATTATTGCGCTGGAACCAGACCGTGTTTCACTATTTAGTTATGCACATTTACCTGATCGGTTTGCCGCACAACGAAAACTGGATAACGCCAATCTACCCAATGCACCACTAAAATTACAGTTACAGCAATTAGGTATTAAGGCTTTTGTAAATGCAGGATACCAGTTTATTGGTATGGATCATTTTGCTAAACCGAATGACACACTTGCTCTCGTTCAACGACAAGGAAAATTACAGCGTAATTTTCAAGGCTATACCACTACCGGACAAGATGCACTAATCGGGTTAGGGGTGTCCAGTATTAGTCAAGTCAATGGCATCTTATGGCAAAATAGTAAAGAATTACCCATCTATTACCAACACATCAACAGCGGATGTTTGCCTGCAGAGCGTGGTTTTAGTTTGAATAACGACGATAAAATACGTGCTGCATTGATCAGCCAATTGATTTGTCATTTCGAATTGGATATCGAGTCATATTGTCAGCAATGGAAAATTGACCGGTTTGATTTGTACTTTGAAATGGAATTACAGCGCTTGCAACCGTTTATTAAGGACAAAATGGTTCAAATGAACTCTAACAAAATCGTTGTTACCCCTCTCGGACGTCTGTGGGTCAGAAGTATCTGCGCATGTTTTGATGCGTACCTGCAACAAAGCCAACAGCGTTATTCCAAAGTGGTATAAATTAACAAGCTACTCTCGCTGCTTATACTATCGCGATGAAAAATGGCGAAGCAATATTTTATGGATACCAGTCTGTCCAACACAACGGTAATCCACTCCCATTGAACGCAGGAGTTACCTCATGCGTTTTAATAAAGTGAAACTAGTTCTCCCTGCTTATTAAACGTCAGAAACTCATTTATCATGCCATTTTGAATTTTTTCAGTCATCATTTTCAGAGGTTGACTAGCTTCATCACTATTGGGGGAAAAACCGCCTCGACCAGCCAACGCTGAAACAAATGCAATATCCCAATTAACACCTATGACATTAGATTCTGACACCAGCACTTTAAAATCAGTCACTTCTTCAGGTAATTTATCTACACACAACACGGGAGATAAGGTACCACCTTTGCCCTGTTCGAAATTATCTTTTTGCTTGTGGGTATAACCCGCAGGTAACTCGGCTTTAGCAAAAACAAATAACAAGCGCTGAGGTTCGCTTTGCATGCCCGCGGCAAGCAGTAAATCTGAATAAGATTCAATATTCATGTAAAAACCATATTGTGTATATCGGATATTAGTGTAACAAAATTACCCGTCCTGACAGAGTTGAATTAATGAGTACCTCTTCTGGGATAGTGATTGCTCTGCACAATTTAACGAATGGTTTATCCTTTCGAGCCATATTAGCCAGATTGTTGAGTTAACAGACGTCACGATAACGGTGACGCCTGTAAATAATCGACATTCTCTGAAATAGCGTTATTTTTCTAGTGCTGCGGACCGGTTAAATACACCTTTGACCACTTGCCAGCTAACCGCCAACGCACCAACAATAAACACGACATCACCAAAAGTACGTACCCAGCGTAACGTATGTAATAGACCGCTTTGCATAAAGGCTTCGCTACGGGCATACCATAAACCTTCTGAAGCACTGGCATAAAACTGGATAAAACCAATTGGCAACAAGCTGGTAAACAACATCAATATAAGCCCGCTATTCATCCACCAAAAAGCGGTTTTCATCAGCTTTTCGTCGAACACCAAACGAGGGCGTATATAACGGAGAATCAGTAAACAGAAACCCAAAGCGAGAAAACCGTATACACCAAATAAAGCGGCATGAGCATGAGTCGGCGTAGTATTTAAGCCTTGCAAATAGTACAGTGCAATAGGCGGGTTTATCATAAAACCAAATACGCCGGCCCCGAGCATATTCCAGAACGCAACAGCAACAAAAAACATCAGTGGCCATTTGATATTTATCATCCATGAAGCCCGTTTTTGCATCCTCCATTGCTCCCATGCTTCATAACCTAGCACGACTAACGGAACAACTTCCAAAGCACTAAACATTGCTCCAACTGCCATAACCGGCGTTGTTGTACCAGCAAAGTAAAGGTGATGAAAAGTTCCAGGCACACCACCAAGCATGAACAACGATGCCGATGCAAGACTTGCACTGGTTGCCATTGTACGTGAAACCAATCCCATACTATGGAAAATAAAGGCCAGTGAAACAGTAGCAAAGACTTCAAAAAACCCTTCTACCCATAAATGGACTACCCACCAGCGCCAGTATTCCATCACTGATAAATGTGTCCGCTCACCATAAAACAAGCCAGAGCCGTAAAACAACCCTACACAGATAACCGAAGCGGCAAACAACGCGAGTAAATTTTTGTCGCCGGGAGACTTTAGGGCAGGAATAACCGCACGTAGCATTAGTACTAACCAGAAAAGTACACCTACATATTTAATAATCTGCCAAAAGCGCCCAATGTCTATATATTCATAGCCCTGATGTCCAAACCAGAAACTCAATTCCGGTGATATTTTTTGCATAATCGCAAAGTAGTTTCCGGCAAAAGATCCGGCAACGAGCACGACTAATGCCCAGAAAAGAATATCGACACCTAATTTCTGAAATTTGGGATCTTTTCCACCGTTAATAATGGGCGCTAAAAATAATCCTGCAGCTAAAAAACCTGTGGCAATCCAGAACATGGCTGCTTGTATATGCCAGGTACGAACCAAACTGTAGGGAAGCCATTCCGTCGTATTCAAACCATAGAAACCATCACCTTCAACAGTGTAATGCGCGGTGAAACCACCCAGAAATACTTGTAAAGTAAACAAGGCCACCACCACCAGAATATATTTACCTAATGCTTTTTGTGACGGGGTTAAACTAAGTTTTGCAATAGGATCGAGTTTAGGTGCCTCTGGCTCTTCCTCATCGTGATTACGCAAGAAAGACCACCCCCAAACCAGTGCGCCCACACCGGCAATCAGCAAAATAATACTAGCCAACGACCATACTAGGTTTTCCACTGTAGGCTTGTTGTCAATTAAAGGCTCGTGCGGCCAATTGTTTGTATAGGTCGCATGATTGGGTGTGCGCTCGGTAGACGCTGCCCAGGCAGTCCAGAAGAAAAACTGAGTCAACACCTTGCGTCGCTCAAGTGAGGGTAATGTATTATTTTTCATCGCGTAGTTTGCACGCGTTTTCGCCAGTGACGCATCGTCGCCAAAAAGCTTGATATAATACTCAGCGGTTAATGTTATTGCCTGGATACGCCGTGGTTCAAGCCGCAGGATTCCACTCTGTTCATCATAACTATTATGGCGATAGGCTTTTTTTAATTCGAACTGTAGTGAATGCTGATTAATTTCTGCTAATGAATTATACGATTTGGAAAATTTATCCTGTGCCGCCAATTCAAGCCACGCCAACAGTTCTCGATGTAACCAGTCTGCCGTCCAATCAGGTGCCTGATAGGCACCATGCCCCCATATGGAACCCAATTGCATTCCCCCGACAGACTGCCAGGCAGTTTGACCATCTAAAATCGAGTCGTTGGTCATTAAGACCTCACCCTGCTCATTAACCACTTTAGCAGGAATAGGAGGGGCTGAACGATACACTTCAGTACCAAAATAGCCCAAAACGCTAAACGTAATACCTAAAATCGCGATGAGCAACCACCATAATTTACGATAGCCAGCCATATAACCTCCCCAATAATTTGACGTTACAGCAACGTGTCATAATTCACTCCAATAGTTGTATCCAGCCAAAAATTAGGCTCACCAACACCCACTACAATAATCGCGCCAAAGTGCAACTTATTGTTTTATATTGATATTATTTTATTTTTCTAACTAAAAAGTGATTTTAACCCAGCCAGGGCATGGTTAAATAAACCCATTTGGGTTTATTTAACCCGACCATTCGTTAGACTAGGTCTAAAATACCTCTTTAGTGATATGGGGAGTGTCTGACAATTGCTTTAGAATCTGATGCTTAATTTGCATGTTTAGGAGACTGCGTGGAGTTTTATATTACGGTGAAGCACTTTCACATTCTATGTGCCTGCATAAGTGCTGGATTATTTTTGTTACGTTTACTGTTGGATCTAGCGGGCAAACCAGGGTGGCGTAGCAGTTTTTTACGTTATCTCCCACACATTAACGACACATTACTCTTAATATTAGCTTTCACTTTGTTAGCTATCGGTCCGTGGCAGCCTTTTGCCCATCAATGGTTAGGTGTCAAAATTTTAATGGTCATTGGCTACATTTTGTCTGGTGTGGTGGCGTTAAAGACAAAGTTTCAGGCATCGACCCGCATATTGGCCAGCTTACTGGCAATACTACAATTAACAGCGGTTTTCTATCTGGCTCATTTTAAACCCGTCATTTTTAGTTAGAATGTACAAATCAAGGGTCATTGTCATAGATTGATCCTTGATTTGTAACAATACTGACTTATTTCGATGGTATTAGCTTACTTTTTCCAACGGCATATTATTATTGGATTGTCGATGATAATGCCGTAAAGCATGCTCAGTTCGTCGTCCAATACTGAACGCCGAAACACGTTTTAAATACCCGATAACCCGGGTACCATAATCGATATCCTTGCTGCCGCACTTGGGACAACAATGTAAAGTGCGCTTATCAATACATTCACATTGATTGCAAATTGTTATTTTGACGTTAACACAAAAATAATTACAGCCGGTTTGAGCGGCAATATTTAATAAATGTAGATATCCCGATTGCTCAAGCTTCTCTTCCAAATTCAAATGTAATGCAGAGCCACCATCCAGGTAATCAAGCAATTGTCTACCGTGCAATTGAAACTTGTCCAGCGAATTGATCTGCTCATCCTCTACAACGTAAAAGTAGGAATTGTAACAATCACGTGGTACAAAATATCCGTCTTCCTTATCCCATTTAGCATTTTTGACCCCTAAATTCTCAGCCGGCACAAATTCGGTGTTAAACATATAGCCGTATTTGGCTTTAGCTGTTTTATTCGCATCATAAATAACTTTTAGATGCTTCTGAACAAAATTAATGTATTCAACATTATTGGTTGCAGCGATCCCATGTGATTCAGCTGCTTCAACCATGCCATTAATACCTATAGTTAAAAATTGTTTATCCAGTGAAATAAAACCGGCATCGTAAACAGTCAGCAAACCAGCAGCTTGGTATTCTTCCATTAACTTGCGATAAGCAACCTGATACTTGTGAATTTTGTCGATCTCTTGGGCCAAATCCCGTCCATCTTGAACCAGGCGATTCATGTTGATGGTAATCACATTAATCGATCCGGTAGCCACACCTCCAGCCCCCAAAGAATAAGAAAAGGTATTATCACTGATTTCGCTACGCAAACGACAGCATGAAGCGAGAGAATCGGCATTATCTGATTGGTAGACAAAAAACGAGTTTCCCCGGGCCAATTGAGTAGCAATTTCATCGGCAAACTGTTCATCCTTACAATGTCCATTTTCAGTTAGCATGGCGACGGTCACTACGGGGAATGTCAATATTGTTTTTTCCCGCTCCTGGTTAAACCAATTCATAAAGTGGGCTTGGAGTGCTGAAACAGATTGCCATTGAGGCTTAACAAAATCAGGAAATACAAACTGTCCGAACATGCTATCAAAATAATGTTGGTCATATATCGAGATATTCCAGAATACGCTTTGATATCCCCGTGCGGCCGCCGGTTGATTGAGCGCATAAACAACGTGCTGAAGATGATTGTTTATTTGTTTAGTATGGGTATTAAGGTAGTCATTACCGTAATCTTTTCTGGCAAAATAATCAAAATAGGTAAGAAACTCTACAGTTGCTACTGCACCGGCAAACTGGCTGCTCACAGCAAAAACAAAATTGACGAAACAACCACAAAAGGATTCCAGATGTTTAGGCGCTTTGGATTCACCTCCCAGTTTTGTTAAGCCATCACGCAAGAAAGGATACATTGTCAGCGAGACACAATAAGGTTTTAAACTGGTTTCGTCATGTACATAAATTTCATGCTGCTCAATTTGTCGTAAATATTCTGCCGCCAGTTCAGTATCGAATAGTTCACTTATTTTGCTACTCACTAATGCTCGATTAACCTGGATAAACTGATCCTTCATAAGCTCTGCTTCCAGTGTAGCAATGTTTTTTTGTGTTACGTTGGCATTGGCATCCATTTTAGAACCATCAGCCGCATTTTCTGCATGCAGGTATTGTTCAATAAAGTTTATTTTGTGCTGCAGTTGTTGGTGGTTTAGGGTTTGCATTATTTTTCTCTCACTTGGTTATGTTCGAACAAAACGATAATTCAGGCACTCGCCTGTACGTAAATCAAAAAATCGCTGGTTAGTAATTGGACTATCAAGACCACCGAGCTCCGCATTCCAGCGCCCGGTCTTTAGGTAAGTTAATTCGGCTTTTAATTGGACTGGTATATTATCCAACCCGGAATACAGACAGGTGTGTAGTTTTTGACTTTTGGCCAGTTTTAATAGAGACAGTAATTTATCGGCTTGCCACTCCCCCCCCAAAAATAATACACAACTTATCAGGCCTTGGTAGGTTTTTAGTCGCTGGTAAAAGTAGTCCCGGGTTAGGCTTTTTCCACTTTGTCTTTGCCAACTATCAGCACTGTGACATCCTTTACAACCTAATGGACAACCACTAATGGTATAAGCCAGAGAAACTTCATCCGGTACTTCCTGAAATACAATTTGCTCTGTTGTGAAATTCAACATAAATACTCTATATTGTGTCTCTGTTGTAAAATATGACTATATATTGTGTTTCAGCTTAACGCCCTACAGTAGATAGATCTACACGGTTTTTGTTTGCTTCGACTTGGATATGGATGCAGAGCGCATCGTTCGGGCATGACTTACCCCATCGGTGGTATCAAAAAAAGCCCCTGAGAGTCAGGGGCGTGATAAAACTGGCAATACTAGCCAGTTGGTTGGGTTTGCTATCCTTTTTCAGGACATGTTTGGATAAAAACGCTCAAGCATATCTAACGGCAGAATCTCATGTTCGGATAGGGTAACGCTGTTTATTATTGCATCAATGGTGAATCTGACAGATTGAAATCATAACCTTGTATATCGGCCTCTGTGATTAGCCTATGGATATATTGGGCAACCGCTTTACGGCGCACTTTTTCGTTTAAATACTCAGTAATACGCAATTTAACTGTATCAAAAGGTAATATCTGCCCAGCGATTTTCCGATGAATATAAACCACATGAATACCGTATCGACTTTCTATACCTTGAGGCATCAAGCCTGGCTCTGCTGTAAAAATTTGTCGCTCGAATTCAGCAACAGTCTGCCCTCGGCTAATCTGCCCCAAGCTTCCTTGTGTCTGTTTTGACGGACAAGCGGAATATCGACGCGCTAAATCCGCAAAATTACTCCCTTGCTGTAATTGCTCTATTATGTCTTCTGATAGCGTTTTGGCTTCAATACGAGCTTTGCCATCGTCCGGGGATGCCGCCAACAGAATGTGACTCACTTCGAGTAAGGGTGAGCTCTCAAAGCGATTAGGATTTTGTTTGTAATATTGCTCGCATTCCTTTGTTGTCGCGGTTGGAATCGAGACTTCATGGCTAATGAGTTCATCAAAAAGCTGTTCCTCGCTAGCAGAGCGTAATGATGTCACTAACCCCAGCACTTTTGCTCGCTGACGTAATATTTCACCAATAATCAGCGACTCTGCTGCTTTTAAAGTTGCGGAGCGTTTAGTGGATGCCGGGTGATACTGTACTTCAGCCATGACCGCCTGTTCACTTATCGTGGTTTGATTGACCTGTATCATGTTGACCTCATAAAAAGGTTAAAATCGGTTGGGAATATAATGCGATAACCATTGGCAGGGCGTTTCTTGTTACCAGAAACGCCCTGCAACAAAAGATCATACTTGTTCTGCTAACGAACAAACCGTTGACGTACTATTTGATGTTGTCGGCGTACATACTGGACAGGTGCGCTGAGCATGTGTACTAAGCGACTAAATGGGAAAGCGACAAATAATGTCATTCCCAGAAACACATGCATTTTGAAAATCCAGTGCACGTCGTTGATTGCTGTCACAGCAACATTGCTATTAAACGTCATAATATTTTGTGCCCACATCATCAATTTCATCATTTCTGCACCATTCAAATGGCCAAGAGAAACCGTGATCGAAAACAGTCCTAAAATTAACTGCGCATAGAGTAAAAATAGAATCGCAATATCCATTGGAGTACTGGTTGCCCTGATGCGTGGATTAAATAAACGCCGCTTAATCAGAATGGTTAAGCCATAAAAGCAGATTAATCCAAATAATCCCCCGGCACCGATCGCGATAATCTGTTTCATTTGGGGTGTGATCCCCAGTAAATGCCATATCTCAAGTGGTGTTAATAAACCAAATAAATGGCCGAAAAAAATACCTAATATACCAATATGAAAAGGGATGCTCCCTCTTTTTAGTTGCTTACTTTCGAGTAACTGACTCGAACTACTTTTCCAAGTGTATTGTTCACGGTCATAACGGATCCAACTGCCAATAAACATGATTGCCATAGCAATATAAGGATATATGCCAAAAGCAAAGGTATTAAAGTGTGCCATATGAATGCTCCTTAAACGCGTTTGGCTGTAGCAGCGGCAAATAGCTTACTACCACTGTTATTCTGCAATTCATTATTGAGTGGAATAAAGTGATCCCGACGTTGCTGTTCCGAGGGCCGGTTTCCACTACCGCATCCCGTATCAGCCTGATCATTTCCCATAAAGGTCACCATTTCCTCTTCCCACACCTTGTCAAGTTCTTTAGCCGTGTCATCTCGCTTTTCATTGCTGATCTGATCTCTAATATCAGCCAAATCGACTTCAGCACGAGATAACTTCAATAGGATATGGAAAATTACCGCATAATCTGTTTTTCGTTGATCCGCACGGCAAGCCAGTACTGCCAATACCGGTGCTATTTCTTCCAGACCTATCTGAGTATTTTGTTCTCCCTGAGTGGACAAGAATTCCATATACAGTGGCAAATAATCAGGCAACTCTTTAACTCCCAATTCCAGACCGGCTTGTTTGTATTGATTAACCAAATTGACCATCGCCTGCCCGCGATCTCTGGATTCACCATGAATATGTTCAAAGATGAGTAACGAGAGTGAGCGCCCTCGTTCGAATAATCCGTCATAGTCCGATTGCCAGTCCATTAAGTCACTTTCGCAACGAGCATGAATAAACTGATTTATCGCCGCTTTATCTCCAGCATCAATGGTGGAAGAGTCAACCACAAGCAATAAATCATCTTTAGCATCTACTAAAGTCTGCAATGGATAATCCAGTAACAATGAGAGTAGTTGTAAAATTTTCATTGTTATTACTCCTTAATCTCTACAGGAATGACTTGACGTACTCCTTTGGCTTTGGTGCCAAACAAGTTGACGTTATTGTTGCCGTCACCACAACCATTACCAAAACTGAATCCGCAACTACTTTTCAGATCGTAGGCATTTTCAGCATAAGCACGATGACTGGTTGGAATAACAAAGCGATCTTCGTAATTTGCCAGTGCCATATAACGATACATTTCTTCTACTTGTACCGGTGTTAGCCCAACTTGCTTGAGTACTTCAATATCTTCGATGCCATCTACTTGCTGGGAGCGTTTAAATGCACGCATTGCGATCATTCTTTCCAGCGCTGTAACAACCGGTGCCTCATCGCCAGCGGTTAACATATTGGCAAGATAACGCAATGGGATACGCAACGACTTCAGGTCAGGAATTTCGCCATTCATACCGACATGACCGGCTTCAACCGCACTTTGAATGGGTGACAAAGGCGGAACATACCAGACCATTGGTAGTGTCCGGTATTCAGGGTGTAATGGCAGTGCGACCTTCCAATCCATTGCCATCATATATACCGGCGACCGTTGTGCCGCTTTGATCCAGTTATCATTTATACCTTCGGCTTTAGCTGCTTCTATTACTTTGTGATCGTTCGGATCCAAAAAGATATCTAATTGTGCCTGGTATAAATCTTTTTCATTGGGTGTATTCGCAGCAGCTTCTATTTTATCGGCGTCATATAACAAGACACCGAGATAACGAATACGTCCGACACAAGTTTCGGAACAGACGGTTGGTTGACCGGCCTCAATACGTGGAAAACAGAATGTACATTTCTCAGACTTTCCGGTTTTCCAGTTGTAGTAGATTTTTTTGTAGGGACAGGCGGATACACACATCCGCCAACCACGGCATTTATCTTGATCAATGAGTACAATGCCATCTTCTTCGCGTTTATAAATGGCACCAGAGGGGCAAGCCGCTACACACGCAGGATTAAGACAATGCTCACATAAGCGGGGCAGATACATCATAAAAGTTTTTTCAAACTGGCCGTAGATATCTTTTTGTACGACTTCGTTAAAGTTTTGGTCGACCTTACGTTTGGCAAATTCGGTACCGAGAATTTCTTCCCAGTTTGGACCCCATTCAATTTTTTCCATCCGCTTACCGGTAATTAATGAGCGAGGACGGGCAACGGGTTGGTGCTTGCTATCTTCGGCATTATGTAAGTGTTGGTAATCAAAATCGAACGGTTCGTAATAATCATCGATCTCAGGTAAATCAGGATTGGCAAAAATATTGGCCAAAACACGACGTTTAGCACCGATTTTTAGTTCCAAATTATCCTTATTATTGCGTACCCAACCTCCATTCCATTTCTGCTGATTTTCCCATTCTTTGGGAAATCCAACACCTGGTTTGGTTTCAACGTTATTGAACCAGGCATATTCAACGCCCTCTCGTGAGGTCCAGACATTTTTACAGGTAATGGAGCAAGTGTGGCAACCGATACACTTATCTAAATTCAACACCATGCCTATTTGAGCTCTAACTTTCATATTAATCACTCCACCTTATTTCGTATCAAGCCAGTCAACCTTGTCCATTTTTCGCATGACGACAAATTCGTCACGATTGCAACCGACAGTGCCGTAATAGTTGAATCCATATGCTTGTTGGGCGTAACCACCTATCATGTGGGTAGGTTTCATTACTGCTCGGGTAACCGAATTATGAATACCTCCACGTGTACCGGTTTGCTCACTACCCGGAATATTGACGACACGCTCCTGTGCGTGATACATCATGCTCATTCCTTCAGGAACACGCTGTGAAACAACAGCTCGGGCGACAATAGCACCATTAACGTTGAACACCTCGATCCAGTCGTTATCGACAATACCCGCATTGGCGGCATCACTTTCACTGATCCAAACAATGGGGCCACCGCGTGAAAGCGTTAACATCAATAAGTTGTCAGAATAAGTACTATGTATTCCCCACTTCTGGTGAGGTGTAATCCAGTTAAGTACAATCTCTTTGTTGCCATTAGGTTTTTTATTAAGGACCGGAGCCACTGTTTTAAGGTTAATGGGTGGTTTGTAACTACATTGCTGCTCACCAAAATCACGCATCCATTCGTGATCCTGGTAGAACTGTTGTCGTCCTGTAATCGTGCGCCAGGGGATTAATTCATGAACGTTGGTATAACCGGCATTATACGAGACATGTTCATCTTCCAGACCTGACCAGGTCGGAGAAGAAATAATCTTGCGCGGTTGTGCAACAATATCGTTAAAACGAATTTTTTCGTCTTCTTTGGGGATAGCTAAATGAGTATGATCACGGCCAGTAAACTTGCCTAGTGCATCCCAGGCTTTTACTGCCACCTGGCCATTGGTTTCAGGTGCAAGAGACAGAATCACTTCGCACGCATCAATGGCACTGTCGATTTTGGCCATGCCTTTGTTGATACCTTCATCAGTGTGTGTGCGATTCAATTTGCGTAAGAAATCAACTTCGGCTTTAGTATCCCAGCTAATACCCTTTCCTCCGTTACCTATTTTTTCCAGCAACGGCCCAACAGAAGTAAAGCGGGCATAAGTATTCGGGTAGTCACGTTCAACAACATTAATATGTGGCATTGTCATACCGGGAATAGCTTCACACTCTCCTTTCCACCAGGCTTTAACCCCATATGGTTGCGCCAACTCGGCAGGAGTGTCGTGGTGCATCGGTGTAGTCACGACGTCTGTTTCTATGCCTAAGTGTCCTTCGCTAACTTTAGAAAATGCTTTGGCAATACCTTTAAATATTTCCCAGTCACTGCGCGCCTCCCAAACCGGATCAATTGCCGCAGTTAATGGGTGAATGAATGGATGCATATCTGAGGTATTCATATCGTCTTTTTCGTACCAAGTCGCGGTAGGTAAAACGATATCGGAGTATAAGCAGGTAGTAGACATTCTAAAGTCCAACGTAACCCATAAATCCACTTTGCCCTCCGCGGCTTGATCAGTCCATTCAATATCTTCAGGTTTGGCACCATTGGATTCACCAAGATCTTTGCCTAATAAGCCATGTTTGGTGCCCAACAAATGACGTAGCATGTATTCATGCCCCTTACCGGATGAGCCCAGCAGATTAGAGCGCCATACAAACATATTGCGTGGGAAGTTTTGTGGATTTTCTGGTTGTTCGCAGGCAAATTTAATTTTGCGATCTTTGAGTTGCTGAAGTACATAGTCCTGTACATCCATATTGGCAGCTTTTGCTTCATCAGCTAATTTTAGTGGATTTGTTCCAAGTTGCGGCGCAGAAGGCAACCAGCCCATACGTTCAGCGCGGCTGTTGTAATCCAAAATACTACCCGTCCATTTTTCCTGATTCGCCAATGGTGAAACAATTTCACTCATGTTTAGTTTTTCATAACGCCACTGACTGGCATGGTTATAAAAAAATGATGTCCCGTTCATATGACGAGGAGGGCGCTGCCAGTCAAGTCCGAATGCTAACGGTGTCCAACCAGTTTGAGGGCGCAGTTTTTCCTGGCCAACATAGTGTGCCCAACCACCACCACTTTGGCCAATACAACCACACATCATCAGCATATTGATAAGGCCACGATAGTTCATATCCATGTGGTACCAGTGATTTAATCCTGCGCCCACAATGATCATCGAACGACCACGAGTTTTATCTGCATTTCGGCCAAATTCTTTGGCAATACGAATAACATCTGCAGGTTTAACGCCGGTAATCGCCTCTTGCCAACCCGGAGTGTAAGGCACATTATCTTGGTAAGTTTGTGCACGATTCTCATCGTTAATGCCGTTATCAACACCGTAATGTGCCAATGTTAAATCAAATACTGTTGCCACCAGCGCGGTACTACCATCCGCTAAAGTCACTCGTTTAGCAGGGATTTTTCGGCGTTGTATGTCACTGTGTTCAGTGTGTTGGAAGTATTTATATTCATGTGGAGCGCCACCAAAGTAAGGTAGCCCAACTTCAACCAACTCATCGTGTTGGTCTTTTAGAGACAGGCAAAGGTCGATGTCACCTTGTTTGTCTTTTTGTTCCAAATTCCATTTTCCGCTTTGTCCCCAACGGTAGCCTATTGAGCCATTAGGGCTGGTTAGACGACCATCCTGATTTATTGCCACTGTTTTCCAGTCTGGGTTATTGTCTTCACCTAAATTGTCGACTAAATCGGCAGCACGCAGGAAACGTCCTTGAGTCAGGTACTGATCACCTTGTTCCAACATGACCAACATAGGCATATCGGTGTAACGTTGAACATAATCTTTAAAATATTCACTTGGACTATCAACGTGGAATTCTTTAAGAATGACATGACCAAAGGCCATTGCCAGTGCGGCATCAGTTCCTTGCTTGGGTGCAAGCCATGTATCACCAAATTTTGACGCTTCAGAATAATCTGGCGTGATCACACAGGTTTTGGTGCCCTTGTAACGCACTTCGGTCAGGAAGTGAGCATCAGGTGTACGCGTCTGTGGAACGTTGGAACCCCACGCGATGATATAATTAGAGTTATACCAGTCAGCAGACTCGGGGACATCTGTTTGCTCCCCCCATATCTGTGGTGATGATGGAGGCAAATCGCAATACCAGTCATAAAAGCTTAAGCAGTTGCCGCCAATCAGGGATAGATATCTTGCGCCTGCGGCATAAGAAACCATTGACATGGCAGGAATCGGAGAAAAGCCAGAGACGCGATCCGGTCCATATTCTTTGGTCGTATATACATTGGAAGCGGCAATAATTTCATTGACTTCATCCCAACTGGCGCGGACAAATCCACCTAAACCACGTCGCTCTTTATAACTTTTTGCTTTGAAAGGATCACTGACGATTGAGGCCCAGGCTTTAACTGGATCAGAATGTATTAAACGGGCTTCCCGCCACAGTTTCATTAATTGTTGACGAACCTTGGGATATTTAAGCCGGTTCGCACTGTATATATACCAAGAGTAGCTCGCACCACGTGGGCAGCCGCGAGGTTCATGATTTGGTAAGTCTGGACGAGTGCGAGGGTAATCGGTTTGTTGGGTTTCCCAAGTCACCAGACCGTCTTTAACATAAATCTTCCAGCTACAAGAACCGGTGCAATTAACACCATGAGTTGAGCGAACAATTTTGTCATGTTGCCAGCGTTGGCGATAACCCTGTTCCCAAGTTCTATCTTCATTGGTGGTAACGCCGTGACCATTGGAAAATGGCTGCTTGCGCGTCTTAAAAAAGCGCAATTTGTCTAACAGATGGCTCATGATTGGCTCCTGGTCTTGATTCTTAATGCACTAAATACTTTGTGGATCGTTTGTCACTATAGAAATAACAACTGAATGATGCTTGATTTGATTTAGTACAGCTATAGTTTGAATTTTGACCTTTTAGGTGCCAAATACCACTAAAGTGGTATATTTAAAATGTTTTAACTATTTGAAATATATGAACTTAAATTAAAAACTGGTGTTATTTTTTATATCACTTCTCCGCGAGAGATAAAAAGGGGTAGCTCAAATGTTCTATGATGACAGAACCCATCAATAACCGATTTATCAACGCTGACCTTTTATTCTGTTTAGAGTATGCTTCGCGAGTAAAGGAGAGATTATGCGACCATTTTCTATTGTCACTCGTATCAATATTGCGTTGGCCTGCATCGTCACACTCGCCATTGGCACCATGTTGATGTCCTATTGGCTGTCCGACAAAGCCGACAATCATGCACAAGCAATTAACAGTGCTGGTTCTCTACGTATGCAGACATATCGACTGGGCTGGTTAAGTTTACAACAAGACAAAGAAAAGCTGACTCGAGCAGTAGAGCAAATTAACGAGAATTGGCAGCATCCTGTTTTTTCTAGGGTCAAAAACGACAATATTAAAATCAAGCAGTTATTTGACGCAGCAGAATCGACTTGGCGAGTCACTCAACCACTGTTGAAAACGGCAAATTATCATTTGATGGATAATAAACTCCGTCAGCAAGTATCCGCTATAGATCAATTGGTTTTGGCTATCCAGAATGATGCCGAAGACAGAGTGCGAACTTTGCGACTGGTGCAAATAATCGCATTATTTCTAACCGTAATATTATCTTTAGTCATTATGCACTGGCTTAAAGTGAAAGTTGAATTACCCTTAGGAGAATTAACTCGGACCGCCCGACGTATAGGGCAAGGGGATTTTACCTGTCGGGCCAAAGTTCAGCAGCAGGATGAACTTGGCACACTCGCCGAAACCATTAACAAAATGAGCAATGCTGTAGGATACATGTATGGTGATCTGGAAAAACGGGTTGATGAACAAACCAAAAGCTTGCAGCAACGAAACACTACACTAGCCTTTTTATATGACACTGCCAGACAAATCAGTGAACATGGGCCTGAATATCACGACTTTAGTTATATCATTGATGAGTTAAAAACTATCATTCAATTGGATGATATAGAATTATGTTTATTTACCGAACGAGGTGAGCGACCTTATCTGCAACTACAACCAACATTGCTGAATATCGATCCTTGCCAAAAGACAGACTGCTCTAGCTGTCTTACTCGTGAAGGTGTCTCACAGCAAAATGATTCTCTTGTGTATAATTATCCGCTGAGTCGGGATAAAAACAACTACGGTGTGTTGATTGCCCGCACACCAGCAAACAACAACTTAAATCAGTGGCAACAGCAGTTGTTGAACACGGTAGCGGATCAACTGGCCATTGCGCTTAGCTTGAAAACAGAAGAAGAACAAGTAAGACGTATCGCTTTAATGCAGGAGCGTACGGTCATAGCTCGTGAGTTACACGACTCATTAGCACAAGCGCTATCTTACTTGAAGATCCAGGTTACGCGCCTAAACAAAGCCATTAATAAAGACGATAAAGACACCATTGATGATGTTTCGACAGAACTGAAACAAGGACTGGATTCTGCTTATCGGCAATTGCGTGAACTCTTAACGACCTTCCGCTTGAAAGTCGATGGTTCTGGATTACTTAATGCTTTACAGTTAACTGTTAAACAATTGACAGAGCAATCCAATTTAACCATCACATTAGATTATCAATTGGAAAATATTCCGTTAACCCCAAATGAAGAGATACATTTACTACAGATTATTCGTGAAGCTGGCCAGAATGCCGTACATCATAGCGAAGGCTCTGAACTAAAAATTAGTTTACAACAACAACCTGACAAGACGGTGTTTTTATCAATAGAAGATAATGGAATCGGCATTCCTGTATCCTCAGAAAAGCTCAATCACTATGGTTTGGCGATAATGAAGGAACGTAGCAAACACCTTACTGGAGATATAAAGATAGAACGACGGCCACAGGGGGGGACTGGCGTTTATTTTAGATTTAGACCTGAATATCTACAGCCAAAACAAATCGCCTAAATAGGTTACGATTTCTTTAATACCGTTAAGGGTTATAAAATTCGGCTGTTTTACGTAAATAGAGAAAACCGTTAACTAAGGTACACAGGATGTAAAAAATGGCAAAAACCAGCATTGCTCTTTCCGGTGTTCCTGCGTCAATTTGTTCACCGAGAAGCATAGGGATATAGAACGCACCGTAAGCTGCAATTGCAGACATCCAAATTAATGCAACTCTTGATCGACCCGGCGGATATATAATAAACAGCATGTTATAAACGGCTCCATTACCAATACCACTTGCCGCAAATAGCCCCAAGAACAACAGAAAAAATGGAATAAAATACTCTTCAGGTGTAATCGATTGATATGCGTTTTGCATATAGTAAGCAATCCCTAATACACATATCAGCATCAACATTCCACTGAGCAATGTGACCAACGCTCCCCCTATTTTTTCTGCCAACCAACTGCCGAGAGGACGAATTAATATGCCAATAAAAGGCCCGATCCACGTGTAAGTTAATACACTGGGGGCATTAGGGTTTGGTAACGAGTGTATGATAGCGCCATCACTAACGACATGAGTGTAGCCAAAGATGACTTCAACCGTAAGTGGGAACGATGCTGAATAGCCAATAAATGAGCCAAAAACCATGATATGCAACAAGCTCAATCCCCAAGTATGCTTGTTATACAACAGTCTGGGATGATGGTCTAAATCTGTACCAGTGTGACCAAGTCGTATTTTTAGTAAAATGATGGTACCGATGATGGCCAGCAAGATAACGATTTCTTTCGGAAGCTGAACACCTCCACCATTCATGTCTGCCGGAAAAACAAGCCAAAGGCCCAGAAATGAGATAATAAATCCTATCGCTAATACCGATATAATCATTGTTGTTGCCAACCTGAATTGTGGCAACGTAGGCGTTATTTCAGGTGTATGGATATTATTCGAACCAAACCATAATAAAATGATTAATGGAATCAACAGCAGTAACCATAAAAATCCGGTATTTTGTAACCATAGTGGTTGTCCCGTTTGAATACTGCCTAAAATGTTACCTCCGGGCTGAACCAGGAAATTGGGATCTCCACTGAATATTGAGAAAATTCCATAAGACATCAATATCGGCATCAATACTTGCACAACTACTATGCCAAAAATGCCTAATCCAGCATGCAAACTTAATACGAAAGGTTGTTCTTTCTTGGGATAAAAGAAACTGATGTTTGATATTGAAGAGGCGAAATTACCTCCTCCGATACCAGACAGGAGTGACATCAACTGAAATATCCATAATGGTGTGTCAACTCGTTGTAACGCGAAAGCCGTTCCTATCGATGGCAACAACAACATACTTGTAGTCAAAAATAGCGTGTAACGTCCTCCACACAATTGAACCAGAAACCCTGATGGAATACGTAAGGTAGCGCCACTAAACCCAGCAATCGCAATTAGACTAAATAATTCATCATACTCGAATGGAAAACCTACATTCAGCATTTGTACGCTAATTACACTCCATTGCATCCAAATTCCAAAAGCGCATAGCAGACCTAGAACAGAGATCCATAGATTTCTATTCGCGATCTTCTGTCCTTGCTCATGCCAGAAATCGTTATTATCTGGTAACCAATTTCTCAGATCAGACATAACTTATGGCGCTCCTCAATCCAGCAACCTAATTCTTGCACTATGAATGGTTATTCATTTGGTCACAATGTATCTTCGGAGTTAATGTATTTAAGGTAGTTTGGGGTACCCAGAAAGAGGTATGTACAAAGGTATTTTTAAATTATTTATATAAAAAACAAAAAGTTATATTTTTCATACTTCGCTTCAGTCTTACTGTCGATTAAAAATAATATGTCAGATAACAATAATATGATTTATATCAACGTTTATCTTGCATTAATGTAAGCTAATGGCGTTATTAACTTTATAAAGGTTTATGGAGTATTCCTGTGTCAGAACAGAAATTCAGCATAATGTTGGTAGATGATCATCCTTTATTACGTAAGGGATTGAATCAACTTATTTTAATGGAAGATGATCTGGAAGTCGTGGCTGAAGCCAGTAATGGGGCCGAAGCCATTGAACTTGCCTCTGAGCTTGAACCGGATTTAATTATTCTTGATTTAAATATGCAGGGTATGGACGGGCTACAAACCTTAAAAGCAATGCGTGATAAAGAGATTACATCTCGCATTGTGATGTTAACAGTATCAGATGCGGATGAAGATGTTGTTGAAGCAATTAGTCAAGGGGCCGACGGATACTTGCTTAAAGATAGTGATCCAGAATTATTGCTGGACAATATTAAACGTGCTCTTAGTGGAAAAATGGTATTGAGTGAAGCCGTCACCGAAGTATTGGCAACGGCGCTAAGGAGACCGACCGTAAAGCCGGTTGCAGAATTAAACAGTTTAACTAATCGTGAATATGAAATCTTAAGTTTGATTGCGAAGGGAATGAGTAACAAAGTTATTGCACGCGAGTTGGATATTTCCGATGGGACTGTCAAAGTACATGTTAAACATTTGCTTAAGAAATTAGGATTAAGATCCAGAGTCGAAGCCGCAGTATGGATGGTTGAACAACAGAGTAACTAGATGCTACACATCTTTAACTATACCAACATCTGAGCATAAACAATGTCTGAAACTGATGTTGAAAAATCACTTTCTTAATCAAAGTTGGCAAACGGAACAGTCGGCGCGTTTTGGAATATTGAAACGCTGCCAGTCCCCGGTCATAGCATCGTACAGTTGTAGTTGGCCTATCAGCGGCTGAGCAAAGCCGGTCAGTAATTTGATCGTTTCCAATGCCTGCATACTGCCAATAGTCCCCACCACAGGTGACATAATGCCGCTTTCCACACAAGACAACTGTTGCTCTCCAAACAAACTACTTAAACATTGATAGCAAGGGCCTTTGCTAGCGGGATAAAAGGTTGTAATTTGTCCTTCCATTCTTATAGCCGCTCCCGACACCAGTGGTTTGCTATACTCCACAGCAAGCTGATTGAGCAAATTACGCGTTGGCAGATTGTCGGTGCAATCCACCAGTACATCGATATCTTCAATCAGACTCTCAAATAGCGTTCGATCCAGTCGTTGTTTAATGGCCCCTACTTCACATTCTGCGTTAATTCGCGTCAACGCATCTTTTGCCGACTGGACTTTAGCGTTGCCCAATGAGACATCACCATGTAACACCTGACGTTGCAGGTTGGTCAATTCCACATTGTCATCATCTACCAACAACAGACTTCCCAACCCAGCGGCCACCAAATATTGGGCACAGGCGCAACCCAGCCCACCTACACCAATTTGCAGTACCTTGCCGTTAAGCAGTTTTTCCTGTGCATCGATATCGAATCCTGGGATCAGGATTTGACGACAGTAACGCATGGCTTGTTGCTGGGAAAGTTTTCTGGGCATATCAATTCATTGTTTTTGGTAGTAAACAGGTTGTATCACCGCGACAGCCGTCATGCAATTCCCTAAAAGGAGTAGGCCGTCCACCCATGAAGTGACAGCATCATGTCATTAGTAGTAACCCCCTGTCTTTATTCAAAAATAAGTTTTACTTTGTTGCTATTAGTAAGAACGAGGAACCTGTTTTGAAAAAACTATTAACGCTGTGTATGGGGTCACTTCTAAGCGTTGCTCCCGCCATGGCTAACAATAGCTTGTTGGACGACATTAAACAGGCAGCCAGTGACAGCAAAATCGACCTAAATCTACGTTATCGCTATGAATGGGTCGATCAGGATGGTATTGACGAAGGTGCTGGCGCGTCAACTTTGCGTACCCGTTTAACTTATCAGGCTGGAAGCTTCCGCGGTTTCAAAGTAAAGCTGGAGGCGGATGATGTCAGTAATATAGGCAACGATTTATACAACAGTACGGTTAATGGTAAAAGCCAATATCCGGTTGTCGCAGACCCAGTCGGTACCGAACTAAACCAGGCCTTTATCAGCTATGCAACAAACAACCTCATATTTTCTGTGGGCAGGCAACGTATTAATCACAACGATCAACGTTTTGTCGGCGGGGTGGGGTGGCGTCAGAACGAACAAACTTTTGACGGATACCGGGTCGAATACCATTCCGGAAAAATCAATGCTGACTATGCCTATGTATATAACGTCAATCGTATCTTTGGCCCCAACAGCCAAGACGGTGACTTGCCAGGCAGCTTGCATTTGCTTAACACGAGCGTCCAGTTTGATGAAAAGCATAGGCTAACCGGTTATATATATGATCTGGATTTTGATACTGCGGCAGCGGCGTCTAGCCTCACCCTTGGTGTAACCTACGATGGTAATGTGAGAGGTGTAACACTGCGTGCGTCCTATGCCCAACAATACGATTCCGGTGATAATCCGGTAAATTACAGCACCAGTTATTACAGTCTGGATACCAGTACCAAACTGGGCTTGATAACTTTTGGCGCAGGTTATGAATCGCTTGGAAGTGATAATGGTAAAGGCTTTGCAACCCCCTTGGCTACACTGCATAAATTTCAGGGCTTTACCGATAAATTTCTTGCCACCCCTGCCAATGGTGTAAACGATCTGTACTTCAAAGTATCGGGAAAAATGAATAAATTCGGTTTAACTGTTATTTGGCACAACCTGGAAGCCGAAACAGGCAGTGCAGACTATGGAACCGAAATAGATTTGGTTGCTTCCTACCCATTGGCCGACAAGATAGACTTACTGGTGAAATATGCAAATTACAGTGCGGATGAACATGCTGGCGATACCTCCAAGCTGTGGACTATGCTCACATTCTCTTTTTGACTGCTCACTCACAGTCATAGCCGATTCATTAGGATCGGCTTTTTTATTCGGGAATGGGTGATATGACCAAGATAAAGCATTCTGCGCTATATCCCCAAAGGGGTATCCCTTAAGCTCAATTACATAAACTACCTACTTGAACCACAATAGCTCATAGCTAACAAACTCCGAGCCTGTTCGCCTAAGCCGTAGCGTATGGTAAACAGGCCGTGGCTATTGCCACCGGGCCGAACTGAGAAATCTAACGGCCTCCCGGACACGTAATACGTGTACTTTTGGAAAGGTGTTTAATCTGATGTTACAAGATACTTTTGGTCGACATTTTCATTACCTGCGTTTGTCAGTCACTGATATGTGCAATTTTCGCTGCAATTATTGTCTGCCGGATGGTATCGACTGCGATCAGTCTAAAGATTATTTAACGTTAAATGAAATCAAAACTCTGGTAGCTGCATTTGCCCACATGGGGACCAGTAAAATCCGTATTACCGGGGGCGAGCCAGCTTTGCGGAAAGATCTTACCGAGATCATCCATATCTGCCAACAGACACCAGGTATTGAACAAATTGCTCTGACCACAAACGGCTTTAACCTAGACCGGAAAATTAAGGATTTTGTCGCAGCCGGATTAACCGCTGTTAACGTTAGTGCAGATAGTCTTGATCCGCGAATGTTTGCTGACATTACAGGCAAAAATATGCTGGAACGCGTAATGTGTGGTGTCGATGCCGCCATCGCAACAGGATTAACCAAAGTCAAATTAAATACCGTGTTACTGCGCCAGTACAATACGCAGGAGTTTGATCTTTTCCTTAGCTATTTAAAAAACCATCCTGTCACCTGGCGCTTTATCGAATTGATGCAAACCGGAGACAATGCAAATTTCTTTAGTCGAAATCATGTGGCGGGAGAAACACTTCGTCAACAATTAGTTGCTGATGGTTGGGAAAGGATTGTCCGCGACAAACAAGCCGGACCAGCACTGGAATATCGCCATGAAGATTATCAAGGTCAAGTGGGCTTGATCATGCCTTACAGCAAAGATTTTTGTCAGAGTTGTAATCGTTTGCGTGTGTCCTCACATGGAAATGTGCATCTTTGTTTGTTTGCGGAACAAGGGTTTTCGATTCGGCCATATTTACAACAAGGCGATATTCAAGCTACTTGTGATGCCGTACAGACACTAATGAAAGCCAAACTGGCCAGTCATTCTCTACAGCAAGGTTTTACCGGCGCAACCCGCCAGTTGGCGATGTTGGGAGGGTAATATGCTTTGTTTCAACGGCCTGGTATTAGCAGGCGGTAAATCGTCCCGTATGGGGCAGGACAAAGCAATGCTCAGAGTGAATAACGAAACGTTATTGATGCGTTGTCGGCGTATTTTAATCGAAACTGGTGCCAAACAGGTAATGATTAGCCGCAATGATGGTAATCCACAACACATTGTTGACACTTTTATGGGCAAAGGTCCACTAGGCGGTATTCATGCAGCAATAGAGCAAACCAGTACATTACCTCTGTTAGTGCTTCCGGTCGATTTACCTTTGGTTAGTTCTCAAATGCTAAATAAACTGGTTGAAGAAGGTTTCAATCAACAGACATCATGTCGCTATGAAAAACACAATTTACCCGTATTTATTTTTCGACCAGCAGAACTACTGACATCGCTATACCATACCCTGATCACAGATCAGGATTTATCTGTAGGGCGTTTTTTCGCGGGTTTCCCAATACAAAACCTACCGTTAAAAAACCCGAATGCCTTAACCAATACTAATACGCTTGCCGAATGGCAGGCTAGTCAGACTGAATCCATTATAGAGAATATGCTATGAGTCATGCAGCCAAACAATTCGTGCCATTAAATATTGCCGTTATAACAGTATCGGATACTCGCACCGAAGCCAATGATACTTCAGGTGACTATCTATGCAATTGTGCCAATGAGGCCGGCCACAATATTATGGATAAAGATATAGTGATTGACGATATCTATCAGATCCGCGCATTGGCATCCAGGCATATAGCCGATCCACAGGTTCAGGCTATTCTGATCACCGGTGGCACTGGCTTTACCGAGCGCGATTCCACTCCCGAAGCCATATTGCCATTATTTGACAAGCAGGTAGAAGGATTTGGCGAGTTGTTCCGTTATATTTCCTATCAGGAAATCGGTACCTCAACCATCCAGTCCCGGGCGGTGGCGGGTTTGGCAAATGGCACCATTATCTTTTGTCTTCCGGGCAGTCCCGGTGCTTGTGGCACAGCCTGGAAAGGGATTATCTGCGCCCAGTTAGATGGCCAACAAGGCCCTTGCAATTTTGTTCCCCATCTTAAACGCACTCAATTAGAACAATGCAAAAGCCGGGCATGAGTATGAACAGTTTTACTCATTTGGATCAGCAAGGTCACGCGAATATGGTGGATATTACTACTAAGGCGGTGACACAACGCAAAGCCATTGCGCGGGGGTTCATACGGATGCAAACCTCAACACTTTCCAATATCAGGGAGCAACAGCTAATCAAAGGGGATGTTATTGCTACGGCACATATCGCTGCTATTCAGGGCGCCAAACGTTGTGCGGATTTAATTCCACTTTGTCATCCATTGATGCTCAGTAGAGTATCGGTGGAATTTGAACTGGATGACACAAATTCCCGTATCTGGATTTATGCCACCTGCAAAGTGCATGGGAATACAGGAGTGGAAATGGAAGCGCTGACCGCCGTCAGTGTAGCAGCACTAACGTTGTTTGATATGTGTAAAGCCGTTGATAAAACTCTGCAGATTGGCGGTATTCAGGTACAGGCCAAGTATGGAGGAAAAAATGGTGATTGGGAGCGAGAAGATGCTTGAAATACGATTTTTTGCCATGTTCAGGGAGCGCCTGAAATGTGACGGCCTACGCCTTGAATACGAGGGACAGCATGATGTAGGGCAGTTGAAAATATTATTAGCGTCTCGAGGGGGCGACTGGGAAGTTCTTGGTGGACACAACGTGCTGGCCGCAGTCAATCAAACCCTGTGCGGTGAAAAACAGCGTATTCATGATGGTGATGAAATTGCGTTCTTTCCTCCTGTAACCGGAGGCTAACATGATAAGCATCCAGATTGCCGACTTCGATGTAGGTGGTGAATACCAGGCATTAAAAAAAGCAGCTGACGGCGATGGTGCGATTGTCATCTTTACCGGAGTCGTAAGAGATCTATGTAGCCTTGGCAGCGTCAACGGCGTCAATCTGGAACACTATCCGGGTATGGCCGAGAAATCTCTGATGGAAATCTGTAGCCAAGCCCGCCAGCGCTGGTCATTAGGCCAACTGCGGATCATCCACCGGGTTGGCGAACTAATGGCCAATGAACAAATTGTTTTTGTTGGTGTAACTAGCAAACATCGCCGCGATGCCTTTGATGCTTGCGAATTTCTGATGGATTATTTAAAAACCCGTGCTCCAATATGGAAGAAAGAGCTTACCAGTCAAGGAGGTGTGTGGGTGGAAGCAAAAGCTTTAGATGATGACTATGCTGCTCGTTGGAAATAATTTTTTATAAAAATTAGAAACAGATAGATAAACATATTTGCGGATACAGTCCTCTTCACACGGATTTGAGTTATCAGCATGTGGCCTTCGAAAACCCTGAATAGAATCTAAGGTAAGCGGAACCTTCTGCAGGACTTTCGCATAACTTTATCTGTTTTCCGCTCATAGGATGGTACATCAATGCCAAAATATTCAGGAAATTTATGAATATAGCAGGGTGGAGATGAGAACTGACTTCTAGAGGTATCTTGGCTGCAATCTTTTTTGTCTTCATATGTGTTACTTTAGGCGAATTGTTGTCCGGCCAAATCATTAACGTTCTGTGATTTCCACAATTTTAATATAACCAACCGGTACGAAAAGACACACCGACAAGTACAAACAGTATAGAAAACAAGGTAACCGGGATAATATGCCAAGCCATGGTAACCAGGCTTTTTTCTGAAAGCTTGGGTAATACTCGAAGCTTTGCATCCAATGCAAATCCTATCGTTGCTGCAAGCAGACTGAGTTTGGCCAGAATTCCATTTGCTAGCGGATTGCTGATATCAAACCACAAGCGAACATCAGGTAGCATGTAATAGGCAAGTAGCAAGCCGGTAACTATCTGGACAATCAGTGCGGGCATTCCGATCTTCTCATAGGCAGATTCAAAATTAAGCAACATCATGGGTGAGCATGTCCTGAGCACTTTCGGCAATATTACTGTGGCAAGCACAATATGCCCGCCAGTCCAGATGGTTGCCGCCAGAATATGTAATACCAACAATACGTCGTACATTGTTACTCACCGGCCCGTTTAGTCCAAAACGATGTTTTAGACTGCACTTAGCAAACTATCAAATAATTCAATAATGACGTTTTCCCCTTCAGCCACATGGCCACGTTCGTTTTCCAGTACCACATAGCAGTTGGCCTGGTAAAAAGAAGATAACACCCCGGAACTTTGGTTGGATAACGGACTGACGCTTAGATTGCCTTGATTATCCTTCACGTAAATACCACGTTGAAAATCAGTACGACCGGGGCGCTTTCTAAATGATTCAGATGCTTTGGCTTTAAGCCGCGTTCTCTGGGTAGGTATTTTACCGCTGAGCAATTGCAAGCTGGGTAACGCAATTTGGTGAAAGGTCACCATTGACGATACTGGATTGCCAGGCAAACCAAAAAAATAGCTGTTGGGTAAACGGCCAAAGGCCAACGGTTTTCCGGGTTTAATCGCCAACTTCCAAAAAGCAATATCACCCAATTCTTCCAGTATTTCGCGAGTAAAGTCGGCTTCACCTACCGAAACTCCTCCTGAAGTAATCACCACATCAGCCTGCTGGTCGGCCTGCAAAAATGCGTTACGAATACTGTCAGGACTATCTTCAATAACACCTAAATCGATTACCTGCATTCCCGCTTGTTGTAACAAAGCCTGCAAGGCGGGGCGATTAGAATCATAAATGCAACCCTCGGGCAGAATTTCACCGGGCTGGTACAACTCGTCGCCTGTTGAAAAAATCGCTACTTTAACAAATCTAAATACCGGTACATGTATCACACCGATTGAGGCCAGCAAACCGATGTCTACCGGACTGACTTTATGTCCCTTACTCAATACACTTTGTCCCTGACAAATATCTTCACCACGACGCCGAATCGCTTCTCCCGGTTTGACCCGTGTTTGTATTTGAATCAGGCCATTATCGGCTAGCGTATTTTCCTGCATGACCACAGCATCGGTACCATGCGGAATACGTGCGCCGGTCATAATTCGTACACACTGTCCTTCTGCAACACTTCCTTGAAAGGGTTTACCAGCAAAACTTTTACCGATTTGTGCCAGTTTGTGGTGTTTGCCTATATCTTCTATCCGCAACGCATAACCGTCCATGGCCGAGTTGTCATAACCAGGCACATCAATAGGGGAACAGATGTCTTCAGCTAATACCCGTCCAACCGACTGAGCTAACGGCAATATTTCAGCATCTGTCAACGGCTGGATAGTTTGCCAAATTTTTTCCATTGCCAGCTCAATCGGTATCAGGCCAGGCGCATCACAACAACTAACCATCGTTATCACCTCACTTTTAAGAAGTTTGTTGTTCAAATTATCATTTCTTGAACTCTTACCGTTTCCAAATAGATAAGTATTCCGTTGATTAACTCTGAAAACTGCGGAGTATGAATATCAACTCGAAACAGCTTAATAAGCCAATAAATAAAAAGATATTTCATCTAAGGGGTAACACCCTATCTCCGAAGTGGTATCAAAACGACTATTAGATCTGTTGCGAATTTAACCCTGTTAATTCGCATTATGGTTAAATGAACCAGAATTAAGGTAGATCAATTTCTTAATAATGATGTTCGCTAAAATAACTACTTTGTTCTTTTAGGTGTTACCCTATGTTTAAACCTGAATTACTTTCACCAGCGGGTAGTTTAAAAGCGATGTGCATGGCATTTGCGTATGGTGCCGATGCTGTATATGCAGGACAACCACGCTACAGCCTAAGAGTGCGTAACAATGAATTTAATCTGACAACACTCAAGATAGGTATTAATGAAGCACATAAACTAGGTAAAAAGTTTTATGTCGTCATTAATATTACACCTCACAATAGCAAACTAACTCATTTTATTGACGATATAAACTCAGTCGTTTCACTCCAACCAGATGCCTTCATTGTCTCCGATCCCGGCCTGATTTTACTTATGAAGCATCATTTCCCACAAGTCGCGTTACACTTATCTGTGCAAGCCAATACCACTAATTGGGCATCAGTAAAATTTTGGCAAGTACAGGGAATTGAACGCGTTATTTTATCCCGAGAATTATCGATTGAAGAAATAGCTGAAATACGCCGTCATGTTCCTTCTATGCCAATAGAAGTGTTTGTACATGGTGCACTATGCATGGCATATTCAGGGCGCTGTTTGTTATCCGGCTATATTAACAGACGAGATCCCAATCAAGGCGCCTGTACAAATGCTTGTCGCTGGTCATATCAGGTATACGACTCGGTAACAGACGATGTAGGGCAGTACCACCCCAGAGAAACGCCCGTATTGCTTTCAGAGCAAGCCAAACCTGATGACTTAATGACATTGGATGAAGACATGCATGGTAGCTATATACTTAATTCCAAAGATTTGCGAGCAGTTGAACACATTGCTTCATTAACCAAAATAGGTGTTCACTCACTGAAGATCGAGGGACGCACCAAATCTCCCTATTATGTTGCACGCACTGCGCAAGTTTATCGACGAGCAATAGATGATGCTGTAGTTGGGAAAGCATTTGACTCAAATCTGTTAACCGAGTTGAACGGAATGGCTAGTCGTGGTTTTACAGATGGATTTTTACGGCGCCATGTACCTCAGAGTACGCAAAATTATTCTGAAAATCATCGTTTTGGCCAGCAATTGCTGGTTGGCGAATTCATTGGAGAACAAGATGCTAGAAATTATGCAGTGTTAGATGTAAAGAACTGTTTCTCAACGGGCGACATGTTGATCTTAATGACCCCTAATGGGAATCATAATTTCAAACTCAATACACTCAAAGATATACATCACCGAGATATTGATCGGGCTCCGGGTTCAGGTTATCAGGTGAAAGTAAAACTACCTTTAAAAACAAATTTACGTTTTGCGATGTTATTAAAAAAGGTGGAATAAAAATAGTGGTGGCGTTTATTGGAAGTGCTTGTATAAATTGTGATATGTGCGTGCCTGAGTGCCCTAATGACGCCATCGATATGGGCGTCAACCACTACAAGGTATTTAATGATCTTTGTACAGAGTGTGCCGGATTTTATAATGACCCCGCATGCATCAAAGTCTGTCCTATTGATTGCATTGATATAATTGCCAATCCATAAGCCCCCAAAGAAGCTAATGAAACGCATATTCTTGTTCTCTCTTGCTCAACCGGGCTACCTAACAGGGGGTATTATCTGACTAAAAACTTGCCTCTTCCTATATATTTTACTTAGTAAATTGTCGGCTTATATTAAGACGTAAATATTACGCGGGAGCCGCATATGACAAGCATCAACGACACGCGACAAATATCCATTCCTGAACAAAAAAAAGCATTATGGCTATCAACTTTAGCGTTCACACTATGTTTTGCAGTTTGGACCATTTTTTCGATTCTGGGTATCAAATTAAAACAAGAGCTGGGGTTATCTGATACCGAGTTGGGTCTATTAATGGCAACACCTATTCTGACTGGCTCTGTTAGTCGGCTCTTCCTTGGTGTATTAACGGACAGATTTGGTGGGCGCTGGGTTTTTGGTTTGTTGATGCTAACCACATCTATTGCGGTTTACTCATTAAGTATTGCTTCCAGTTATACGCTGTTGCTATTAGCCGCCTTGGGAATTGGTTTAGCTGGCGGCGGCTTTATCGTTGGTGTGACCTATGTTTCAAACTGGTATGAACAGGGAAAACAAGGTACCGCACTCGGTATTTTTGGTGCCGGTAATGTAGGTTCCTCGCTAACAAGTTTTGTTGCCCCCTTCCTTTTGTTAGCCGTTGGTTGGCAGGCAACAGCACAAATATACGCGCTAGTTCTGGCATGTATGGGTGTTGGCTTTATTCTTTTTGCAAAAGCGGATCCTGTACATAGTAAAAGACAAACTTATTCGATTCCTTTATTTGAGCAATTAGCACCACTTTCAGACATCCGCGTTTGGCGATTCTCACTATATTATTTCTTCGTCTTTGGTGCTTTTGTCGCGCTCGCTCTGTGGTTGCCGCATTATTTGATGGAGGTTTATCATCTTGATCTGGCAACTGCAGGTATTGTGGCAGGATTGTATACGGTTCCCGCCTCTCTATTCAGGGTGCTAGGGGGATGGCTGTCAGATAAATACGGTGCCAGAAAGGTTATGTACTGGACCTTGATTGCATCAGTACTGTGTACTTTTTTACTGAGTTATCCTCCCACACAGTATCAGGTTCAAGGGATTGATCGTACCTATACTTTTTCTTTTGAAACGCATTTGCTCGTTTTTGTCCTACTGACATTTATTTTAGGCTTTTTTATGTCTCTGGGTAAGGCGGCCGTGTTTAAACATATTCCTGCGTATTATCCAAACCATGTCGGCGTCGTAGGTGGTGCCGTTGGCATGGTAGGTGGTTTGGGAGGCTTCTTCCTACCTTTAACCTTTGGCATGCTCAATGATGTCGTCGGTATTTGGCAAAGCAGCTTTATGCTGTTGTTTGTTGTTTGTGTATTAGCTCTGACATGGATGCATTTTGCCATTCGTCGCGCAGAACACACTGAATGGTTTCAAGGACAGCGTATTACCGATCTCCCAGAAATGGTATCCGAAGACACCTTTGTACTGGAAGATTGGCGTCCTGAAGACCAGCAATTCTGGCAAACAACAGGTAAACGTATTGCCAAAAGGAATCTATGGATTTCCATTCCTAACCTGTTTCTGGCCTTTGCTGTCTGGTCTATTTGGAGCATTATGGTTGTACAAATGCCTCATTTAGGCTTTACCTATAGCTCTAATCAACTATTCTGGCTGGCAGCATTACCTGCACTATCGGGTGCAACTCTTCGTATTTTTTATGGCTTTATGATCCCTATATTCGGTGGACGCCGCTGGACGGCATTATCTACCGCCTCTCTATTACTTCCCTGCCTATGGATGGGTGTGGCTTTACAGAATACCGAAACATCTTATTTAGTCATGCTTATTTTAGCCTTGCTATGCGGTTTAGGCGGAGGCAACTTTTCTTCAAGTATGGCAAATATCAGTTTCTTTTATCCTAAAGTCGAAAAAGGGGCTGCGCTTGGTTTAAATGCAGGTCTGGGTAATCTAGGGGTTTCCGGAATGCAGTTGTTTGCTCCCCTGATGATTTCTTCCAGTGTGTTTGGAAGTCTGGGGGGAACCCCTTTAGAAATGTTAAGTGACAATGGAGAAATTCATCTCGTCTGGTTACAAAACGCGGCATTTATTTGGGTTCCGTTTATTGCGATAGCTGCAATTGCCGCCTGGTTTGGCATGAACGATATTGCCGATGCAAAATCTTCATTAAAAGAACAAGCTGTTGTCTTCAAACGTTCACATACCTGGATTATGTGTTGGCTGTATTTGGGAACATTTGGCAGTTTTATCGGTTTTGCTGCCGGATTTCCGTTATTGTGCGGATTATTATTCCCGGATATAGATCCGGTCAAATACGCCTTTATAGGTCCGTTAGCTGGTGCACTGACAAGGCCCCTAGGTGGAATTTTGGCAGACAAATTTGGCGGTGCTCGCGTCACACTTTGGAGCTTTATTATTATGGGCGCTGGTGTTGCAGGCGTATTATATTTTTTACCTGACGAAACGAGCAATTTTGTTGGATTCTTTGCAATGTTTATCTTGTTATTTAGCGCAACGGGCATTGGTAATGGTTCTACATTCAGAATGGTTCCGGTCATGTTCTTAGCTTTGCGCAGCCGGGCACTGGGACAAGGGCAGGAGAAACAGGCTGAAATTGAAGGTAATCGAGAAAGCGCGGCAGTTATTGGCTTTATTTCAGCCATTGCGGCTTACGGTGGTTTTTTCATTCCCAAAGCTTATGGTTCGTCAATTGCTTTTACCGGCTCGGTACATATGGCACTGTATGGTTTCATTGTTTTTTATATCAGTTGTGTTGCGGTTACATGGTGGTATTACGCCAGACCAAAAGCTGTTGTACCTTGTTAGCAGCGCGATACTCATCTTTTAACAAAGGCTGAACCTTCAGCCTTTGTTATCAACGCACTTTTACCACAAGGTACCAATTCTGTTTTCCTCACCGTTGAATACTGTGCAAACAGTAAAATGATTAAAAGGAATCAAAAATGACAGATCATATTCCTGATGATATATCTCCAGCAGGACGAGATTTACGTGAATATACTGACGAACTGCGCCAAAAACATGCCATCGTCAAGAATATTTCAGACGAGTGGGTTTTATTAAAGCATACGGATATTGTAACTGTTGCGATGGATCACGAACGCTTTTCAAATGCAGTATCCAATTATCTGCAAATCCCAAATGGGTTGGATGGTGAAAAGCATACTCACTACCGAAAAATAATTGATCGATATTTATCCCGGGAAGCGTTAGTGCCATATATTCCCGTTTTTAATCAAGTAGCGATTCAATTAATGAAAGAGTTACCTAAAGGTAAAGTGCTGGATGCGGTAAATGATATTGGTGCCGTTTTTGCTGTGCGAGCACAATGCCAATGGTTGGGATGGCCAAATGAATTAGAACCACTTTTGCTGGAATGGATGGCCGATAACCATGCTGCTACACGCTCTGGAAACAAGGAAGAAATGCGAAATATCGCACGCCGGTTTGACGAAATTATTCTTTCTATCATTCGTCCCCGACAGGTTCTCACTTCTAAGTTAAATGATGTAACCGCCCGTCTTTGTCGTGAAACTGTATATGGACGTTTGTTAACCGAAGCAGAACTGATTTCCATTTTGCGAAATTGGACAGGTGGCGATTTGGGTTCTATCGCACTATGTGTCGGAGTCATTGTGCAACATATTACCAAACATCCCAAACTCATAGAGCAGTTACGAGTAGCTGAAGATGGTGAGGTGGAAGCATTTATTGATGAAGTCCTACGTAATGATGATCCCTTTGTATCTAACCGGCGTATTACCACATGTCCGGTGAAAGTTGCCGGACATGACATTCCAAGCGGCGCCAAGATCAAATTAAACTGGACTTCTGCAAACCGTGACGAGTCAATGTTCGGCGAGAATAGGTTTAATCCCGAAGAAAATAAACCAAATAACCTGATTTATGGGATCGGAAAACATGCTTGCCCGGGCCGTTTGCTAGCAACTTGGGAGTTACGAATTATGTTACAGGTCATGTTGTCCTCGGTGCAAACTATTAAACCGGCCTCTAATCAACATGCGGAGCGAGAAGTCGCCCCTTTGGGCGGGTTTAATCGGGTGCCTATTATATTGTCTTAATTAATTTGAAAAGACTGACTTAACTGAAGCCCCATATAAAGAGGCTTGCTTAAATATATATAGGTACCTCCTATGGTAAATAGCGATAGCACTGTAATTAATGATTAACTGTGTCTCAACTATTATAGGAGCCTCGTTATGAGTATTGCTGGCGTTATTATGACTTATCAATGTTCCACTGAATGGATGGAATCATCGCAATGGGATACCGGGGTTAGTCATGCCACAAGCTGTCTTGCACAGTGTGGAATTACAGATATCGTCGTAAGCCGCAACATATTTAAGACTGGATATTTACCAGACATATACCCTGATAAAGGTATTTTATCTGGACTACATAGTGCAATGTTTCACAAGCCAAATCACAATTTACTCTGTGTAACACCAGATATGCCAGGTCTAACGTACGAATTACTAAGGTGGATACTCGCTTCTGGCCGAGTAGCGAAAAGCTGCTGTCATTACAGACACCACTACTTACCATTGTATATACATAACGATTGCGTGTTACGAGAAACCCTTGAATTAAAACTCATTGATGAAAAAACAATACTGCCTAATAACTTGACTATTCTGGGTTGTCAGGAACTTGTCGCCCCATATCCATCGCAATTGGTCAGAATTTCTACTTAATAGATTCGCAATGTTTGAGGACTGAATTGTTACCCAAACTGTATTTATTTTGATCAAAAACCTTTTTGCTGGTTGTCATTGTGGGTTTTAGATAATTCCAGTGAGTAGATTTTTCTCTTTACTGCGGCTAAAGATACTCCTAGCTGGGCAGCTATCTTTCGTTGAGTTACTCCCTGGCCAAACAGGGTCAGTAACGTCGCGACTCTGTCGTCAGTCCATTGATAATGAGGGGTACCATCGTTACCGCGCGATAGTCCAAGCTTTCGCATGCGGCGCATCACTGCCTGAACTGACATTCCCAGCATTCTAGCCATTTCGTCATTGCTTAGAGTCTTGTAATGTTTGGTCAAAATGAAATCTTGCTCGTCGGTCCAATCGTAGTATTGCGGTCGATTTTTACCCGTGGGCTTCTTCATCAACTCCAACTTTCTGGCACGACGTAATATTGCATCTCTGGAAAAACCCAGTTTTTCTGCAATATCAATTACGCGCATATTGAACCATGCTTCTTTCAGGTATGCGTCTTTTTCCTTTGTCCATTTATAAATACCCATCTTTTCTATCTCCTTGCTAATTAGGTTTTGGGGGCGATAATTGAGTAGCGTTTGCCGATTGAGAAAGCGCTTTTCTCAATCCCTCTGCATCGATCATGATCTTTGCAAGATGCAACAAGCAGTGGATTGAGCGAGAACTCTCTCTTTGGGAACCTTTACCTTTTTCCGGAGTAAAGTATTTCAATTGACCTATGACCCCTTTTTCCGAGTCAGTCGTTTTAATCATTACATTGACTTCTGTAAATTTTGCCCACGTGCTCGTATTGGCAAGTGAAGAACTGTTGCCGACCAAGGTTAATTGCCAATAGCCATCTTTAACTACTTTTAACATGACCTGCATAAAACGCAGATAATCACTGGCGGCTCTAAATGGGATATAAGTTTTGCCTTTGGTGATGCTTGATAAGGTGTACTCAATACACCACAATACTTCACTCCGTTGACTTTTAAATACATGCCGGAACGTTTCTCTGAAGGTATTCAAGTGCTGCAAATCCCACTTGCGAAGGCGAGGACAGACTTTTCCTTCTGAATCGACTAGTCGTGGATTTTTACTCTGGGTCAGATAAGATGAAGCGATGGTACGAGCCGCCGTTATCCAGGCTTCAATAGTGTGGTCATCAATCAGCGAATCTAACTGTAAATCAATCAGTCTTTTTCCGGAATCGAGCTTTTGCAATACATTGAAGCATTGAATCATGTCGGGAGATACCGTACTTTGTGCTATTACTTCATCCTGAGGTTTCCGTCTGTCTGTTACCGATGCATTACTGGTAAATTTGCGCATCTTGCGTGCCAATAACGGATAGATATCAGTGACAGACAGCGTCCCATCCTTGTTGTGTGAATCTGAAATAGCTTTTATTGACAATTCTTTGATAGCTCGGGCCGGCAAGCCTGAAAGATTCAACCAAAATTGTGGCGTATAACGCTGAGGAACCTGGCTGAGTCTCTCATGCAGTAAAAGATCCAGGCTGTGGGCATAAGAAAACAGTGTCACTCTCGGCGTCTGATGACCCATAAAATGCGCAATTGCCCATAGTTTGTCACGTCTCACCTTACCGATGATTGCAAGTTTAATATTACGCGCCTGCTCGGTATTGTAGGGCGTATATTGTTCGATCAATTTATCAGACCCAAACACAATCAATATCAGGTTTGTCGCGCAAGTATGACGAAACTGATAGACCGGCACATGGGTCCTCATGTACTGGGAAACTAAACTGCCTATGTGTTCCTCTAAATCAGCAGTTGTGAATGCTTGATTGGTAAACTCAGTTACAGAAAATAAATAGTGATCACTGGTCTCGCCCAACTGTTGCCGTCTATATGCAACAAAGCTTTGAAAAGCCTTTGCTTCGTCAGGCTTAAAAAGCGCAACAGATGGCACTTTTCTTTTTGATTGAAGATTTTTGAGTCGAAATCCCATGTGAGGACGCACAAAGACCCATCCATCTTGCGACACTTCTATGTCCTTTATATACAGGCGAGTTACTTCGGTAGGTCGCAGACCAAGTCTGGATAACACTAGATACATAGCATTCATTGTATCCCTGAAGTGCTTGCATCGGTGATCATTGCTTCGTCGTAGCTCACAGCCAACCTGACGGATCACATGATCGGGAATAATGGTTGTCTGTACATATTTGTTACAGTCAGAAACGGTGTAGAAAGGATCATCCGGGGCATTTATATCAAAATGGCTGACAGTATATTGAATAAGATCACGGAGTCGGTAGGGGGCGTCAGACGATACATAATTGTCCTCTATGATCGCTTGGCAAAGTACATCCATTTCAGCACCATCCAAGAGGCTAAGATCAATGTTTGTTGTAAATTTAAGCCAGCTTCTCCCAATTGTATTCAAATACTTGCGTGGGGTTTCCGCGTGTATCCACTTTTTTTCACGAAGACTGTGGATGAACCATGAAAGTAACAAGATCGCCGAAAAAGGCAGGGATGTCAGTTGACTAAGCCGATGTTCTAAATACTCAATGAGTTTCTTTACCTCAGTAGGTTGGTGAGCATCCCGGTTTACCTTCAACATTCCTCTCAAACGCAAACATAAATCATCAATATTAATCTCTTCTGAATCGCCAGAATTAAGGACGCGTTTTGTAATAATCTCTGAGCATTTATTACCTTGAGGGATATGTTCCAACGTTCTGATAGTAAACTCTGCTTTAGTCAGTTGATTATGAAGGGCATGTAATGACACCAAAGGAACTGCATGAGCGGGGTTATTACCAGTTGCAAATTCTGCCAAGAATATTGGTATCGAGACGCCATCGGTTCTTCTTTGCATCTCTACTGCTGCTGAACAAAATAGTTTTACGGTTTTGAAGGGGTGACAATTACACGTTAATAGCAATGCGTTGAGTAATGACAGTAATTTTTCTTCATTACTCTCTATGTCCGTGCATTTTTTACCGGTCAGTAACCGATGAAGGGAAGACAACGCAAGGGACTCCAAATAACAGCGGTGAAGCGTTGTACGTTTTTCACCATCATTAGAGTTGCTGCCCATTCCCTCTAATTTCTGATTTATGTCAATGTGAAAGCGCTCACCATTCTCATAAAGCTCTTGCGTGCTAGAAATGGCTCGCTCAAAGATTGCGGTGAGGATCACTGGATTACAGATGAGACTACTTACGGCGGTAAAAAACATAAACAGTGTCAAGTTTAATTCTGCAGGAGAGAGCTTGCCATTAGCTAAATCTCCGGTTTCGATTCTCTTAATCAAAACGTCCTTTGCCGTCTCAAGCTCAATACTGCGACTAAACGCCTGCACATTCACACATACAGGTGTTATTGCTTTTGTTTGCTCACCGATAAATGCATTCACCTTAGTACCCTGCCAAAGGGCTTATCTGTGCTGATATCCCAAGTTCGTCAAGCAGTATGTCAACTGATGATGCAATTTCATCAGAATCATCATTTTCCAGAGCGGCAAAGCGCCCAAATGAATGATCCGCCTTAGCTTCATGCCCCATGAACCAGTCGACCAAATCAGTTGCAAGACCGACTTTTTCAAAATGCGTACGTAACAGATGTCTGTAGTAGTTATTTTCACCTGGTAATTCAGGAAGTCGTCCCTTTGGTGGTAGCAATGGAGACACTGCTTTAAACGCCTCTTCCTCGATGTAACACAACAAAGGCGTTTTCCCACAAAGTATCTGGTTAGTTCCCTTGGCAATCTCTGGGTATAGAAACTCAGTTCTCTTATTGAGAAGCTGAATGTGCTGCAGGAAATTAAGCAGTTGTTGCTGTGCAACTTTCGGCAACTTCGTGATTCGTCGGTGATTATGGCCTGACTTTTTATCATCGATAAAGACGAAACCATTTTTCATATCAAATGCGGTTAAACAGCCAAACGCATCGTGCTCCGGCCGGTGTCCGGTTGCAAGTTGAAGTACGCCAACTGTATAGGCGAGGTAGTAATTGGCGGCGTCAATGATATCCAGTCTTACCATGCTCTCTTTAGCTAGCATGTTAAGTGTGCTGAAATATGCGGCTACTTTTTCTTTAGAGGGTACTCGATGGCTTCCCCAACGTTTGCTTTCTGTCGCTTCAGGAAACGTAAATCGCTGCTTTGGATAAAGCGAATGCAAATAGCCACAGTACTTTGTTAGCAGCGCTAAGATTTGTGAGTTTTCGTGAGAGGTGTAGTGAATTCCTGCATGAAATTCCAGCTCCTTTCCGGCTACAGCTGCGTAGCACACCTCAGAAATCCCGTGGTGGGCACAATACGCACGTAGGTGTCTAGTTACCCTAGCCGGCGATAGTCTTGTATTTTCTCCGCGGTTGATTTGTGTAAGACATTCTCTTACAGAAGAAACGATATTACTGCTTGCTTCATCGTTTAGTTGAGCCTTCTTGATTTCAGTAAACGCTTCTGTCAATTCGGCCGGGATAGGAATATATCCCTTACTCGAAGTATTACTATTCTCATCACTGTCGAGCAAATGTTCGCTTGCATAGGCTCTATCAACCACGATAAATCCGAAGCCTGATTTCTGACTGTTTCGGGGGGGTAAAGCCAGGCAGGTGTTTGCATCAAGAAGGTTAGCAATCGTTCTACCCAATATCAGGCTGAGCATGACCAATGTTGCAGCAGTAACTGGCAAATGTTCTGCATGTTTCAACAAACAGTAAACTTCATGATCCGTCAGAATCTCGTAATCACAGACATTTTGCTTTTCGGATCGAGCGACCGAGCGCAAGATGCGCCCGAGCTTCATCACGTCAGACTTACTGTTTTTAGACTGAACGTCATTTGAAATTGCACAATCGGTCTTAGTCTTAACAGCCGTCATTTTCACTTTCCCGCACGGATCTTTGCATACGCTTCAACTTTTGTCCGAACCGGGGCTCGAGGTTCGTCAGCATAAAACCGGCAAAGGGTCTCCAGTGAACGACTTTTTTTAAGTACGCGAAGCTTGGAATAAACAGGCTCTGGCACAACGTCAATAAAGTGTGCCAACTTTGTCAATACAGAATCTCGGTGAAGAGATGAGTCAAATAGGTCAGCCGCATAACGCCAGGCTAATTCCTCAATATCGCACTCTGGTGTGCCCCAATGCACAATTTTAAGCACCGTCTCATCACCTTTGCGATGATGCAATAGAGGTTTCCACTGGTTGAAAATCAGGTAGCTGCGGCTGATTGGCTCAAGCAATGCCCACGGAGGGGACACCTGCGATAGGCTTAATGCTTTACTCCACGTGGCTTCTAATTGAAAAGTCAGTGCTGAAGTAAAAGCAAACGCTCTTTTCGCATCTGGGTGTATACTGCAGCGTTGTAAAGACACCTGTTTTATTTTGACTGTAGCCATCCCCTGTTCCCACTAAAAGTGCTGTTCTGGCATTATTAATGGAGGTTGCAGGAGTAAATGTCAAATTTAAAACCTCTAATAAAAGCTATAAAAATCAACGAATTAAACAAAAAAATGTTATTTTTAAGGACTTTTTTAAGAAAAAATTTTTTTCAAAAATAATTGAAAACTTACTTTCAGCGCTTTAATCGCTCAAGTTTTATTAAACTATTTTCAAAAATTGATGTTTGAATTGTTAATGGGACTTCGGGGAGCATACGCTCTTTAAGGTTTTCAATCGCTGTAGGAAGGTTCTTTACAAATTCTTGCATGATGCTCTGCATTTTTGATTCGTCAAAACCGACTGTCTTTGCGGTGGCGACAAAATGCCTAGGGAATATCTGTTCAATTTTGCGTTTTTTACCTTTAGTCGCCGTAAGCCCCATGGCCAGACTCAAATCTCTGAGGTGTAATCCTTGCCCCCCAATGACAGGATACGCAGAGAGAATGTCATAAAAGGGAGTAAGCCGGTACGCACCGCCCGCTTCCAAATAAATGGAAAAGTTTTTCGCATGACCATCTGTAGCGCCTATCAACCACTGAAAGACCTGAAATCGCATAAATGCATCACGGTCTGCAAGTGCGTTACTGGAACCCATCAGTAATGTCATAATTTTTTCAATGCCCGGCCCACCTTCAGCTTCATATTTAATTGCTGGCGGCAGCCCGAATGCTTGACACATGTCTTCCTGAGGTAGTCGCAGGATTTTGCTCTTATGTGTCGTCCACCGGCGATCAAAACGCTCAACGGCAAGGGCTTTGACATCATCAACTACAATAATATTTACCTTTGGAACGGAAAATCCCAATTCTCTGGCTAATTCAATACACAGCCATTCATTTTCTACACTGTCACTGAGGTCAAGTGTAAAGTCTGGTCCTTTTATCTGGCCAATAGGTAACTTGATAATATGCGTTGTCGGGGTCAGTCCTTTTGGTACGCACCATTGCCCATTAATTTTGAGCAATGCGGTCTTCTCTTGCGCCCCCGCAACAGAAATTCGGAATGCTTCTTCCTCATTCATGCCCAAAGGCATTTCAGATTGGTAAGCAAGCAAAAGCGCCTTTAATCGCTTATTGGTTAATATTTCATAATCCAATGACGGGGTCGATTGGGGATAGGGTTCTGTTAATATTGTGAGGGCGCCTACACTATCTCGGCCTATTTCCGCCAATAGGTCGAAAGGGCGACTGGAGGCTGCATTGAATCGCTTTACTATGCGTTCACGAATTCGCTGTGAGTCAGGTAGTAGGTTATCGAAGTAATTATAAACTTTCTCAGACGTAATGCGCCCTTTTTGTAACGGCAACGACAGCGACAAAGGTCGGGCTTTGTTGTCAGTTAACCATGATGATACGTAGTGTAATTGATGTGCACCATCTGCGCGCATGATAAGTTCACCAATATGCGTATCATTTAGATAAAGTTGCAGTGTAGCCACTTACCAATCCTCATCCTGCGGCGCTTGCTGTTGATGAGTGACTTTTTGATTAGAGCAGACTTGAATTGTCACGTTTAAGGCTTGCAGGATTTTGAATAATGTCTGCAATTGGCATCGCCCAGGGGCGTTTTCAAAATTTGAAATTGTGCTTTGTTTTACACCAACTCGTTTGGCAACTTCAGCTTGTGACCAATTATTTTGGGTCCTGATCAGCTTAAGATGATCTGAAAGTTGCTTTGGACTGAATATCATATTTTGATTGCCTCATTGAGTATCCCCACGAAGGGATAAAGTCAACATTATACCCACTAGAGGATAATGTCAATTTTATCCCTTTTAGGGTATACTGAATTGGTGTTATTTCACCAAAAATATGCCCCGCGCTTGAATCCTTTTGGGCCACACTAAAAAAGGCTGGCATAAATTTTGGCGGAATATAACCATACAAAAATCAACAAAATTAAAGACTTCTCTACCGTGCTCAATGCCAATTAAGTCGCAATATAAACTTGATATTGGCATGAACATGGCTTAAAAACAGATAAGGAACCGCTAATTATTTGGTTAAAATAGCCAAAATGGATAAAGCTATTTGTGACGTAACTGTGACCAAAGTGGTTAAATGTCGCCAAATGACCTTTGCTCATTATTTTATTAAATGCTTATAAACCAATTGGTTACGTTTAACCCCGGTTGGTCACAATTAAGCATATTGTTAAAAAGTGCTCTCCGGAGGCAGAGGTCAGAGGTTCGAATCCTCTCGGGTGCGCCATTTCACACACCACATTTTGCAAGCACTAAAATCAATAAGTTTTAGCCCGTCTTTTCTGCTAGCCAGCTACGCGCTTCCGCTTCGGTTTCAAATATTTTAAAAGGTATATCTGCAGCTTCGTAACAAAGCGGATACAGACCCAGCATAATATTTCGCCCTTCAATTTCTGGGGCGATTATAAACGCTGTGGCAGAGGGCTCGAGATGCGTGCCTTTCATAGATTGCAGAAATATAGTGAATTTACTCAATAAGGCCTGTGTCGCTAGACAAGATTCCTGAAACTCAACTAATTCACACCAATTGGGATAGGTTTTATAAACCTCTGCTAATTTATCTTCACGAATTGAAAACAGTGCAACAATTAACTCTTCGTTGAAAGGTCCTTTGGCTGAGTAATGAACAATTCCGTCCTCACTAACAAAAAATTCAATACTGCCATGCAGACTGAATTTACCACTGTCAAAAGAGTCTGTACTGTGGATTGTCATTGCTTAAACCCGATTAGAAACCATTGCATATAGAAAATTAACCTATTGATGATTTGTTTACCAATCTTATCTTACAACCCCTGCTCCACCCCGTGCTGGTTAACATTCAAAACAAGTTCGGGGAAAAACAATCGAAAACACTGCTCAAGCTCAGTGTAGTTGTTCTCTATGTCTGCAATACTACCAGTAAACGCATTGGTAAAACGAATACGTTTGGCAATACTGTCCAGCGCTCCGGCCACGCCCTCCAGCTTTTGATAATGAGCCAACCATTGGTGCTCAATCATACTACCGACCACATTTTGCATTTTAGGGGGCATAATCGGCAAACGCTGTTCCAGTCTTCGATAAGCCTGATGGCAAAACTGGTCAAATTTAGTTTGACTGTATTGTTCCCAGTGCAAAATAAGAAAGTGATCAAACAATACGTCCAATGCAATACCGGCAAAACGGCGATATTCAGGACTAAACTTCTGTCTGGCCTGTTTTATCAGCGGATGCGTATCGGTAAATTTATCGACCAACCGATGATTGGTTAGACCCGCTAACACCGGTTCGGAATATACGGATATATCCACACCGCGGCAAAAGTCACCAAGTAAATTACCCGTGTGGGAATCGGGATTAGGCTGGGCCAGAAACAAATGAGCAAGGTAATTCATCGTTTCTAGGCTATATCAGAATGCATTGTGGATAAAGCTGTTCCAGATGCCCCGACAAATAAAAAAGGCAGCTTAATTTAAGCTGCCTTCCGCTGCCGCACAAGATTTAAGATACCGGAGTCAGATTAAGTATAGACGCCGTGAACTAAACAACTATGGTTTCAATACCCAATTTTTTTAAGCCTTCTAGATATTCTGGCTGTATGGCATTGTCGGTAACCACTTTGGTGACATTCTTTGGTTCGAGAATTTTATGTAGGCAAATATTACCGAATTTGGAAGAGTCAGTAACCACTATCACTTCGCTGGAAATAGAACACATTACACGGTTTAACTCGGCTTCCGCTTCAAAGTGTGTGGTGATCCCCCGCTCCATATGAAACCCATCCACCCCAAGAAACAACTTGTCTACATGCAGCCTTTGTAGGGCGTGTTCTGCACTTTTGCCGTAAAAAGAATTACTTTTGCGGCGCAACGTGCCCCCCAGTGAAATCACTTCAATCTGTTTATAGGGGGTAAGCTCTGTAATGATGTTGTGGCAATTGGTGACGACAGTGAGATCTTCTTTTTCTGCCAGATTGGCTGCAACTTGCAATGTAGTTGAACCAGCATCGAGGATAATTGAGTCACCATTATGTATCAGATCTGACGCAATTTTACCTATGTTAATTTTGGCAGAGGTATTGATGTCTTTTTTTCGTTCAAAAGGTGATTCAATAGCAAACACGTTGCTCATCGACAACATGGCACCACCATAGGCTCTAGTGGCTATACCCTGCTTTTCCAGGAATTGCAGATCCTTGCGTATGGTCACTCCTGATACAGAAAACATCTGTATCAATTCATTAACTTGCACACTGCCTTTTTCCCTGAGCATGGTGGCAATTTTATCTCGTCGATGGCTGGTATCGCGCACGTTATTCCCTTGAAATTTCATTTAATCTTTAATGTGTAAGGAATTGTAGTTCTTTAAGCTAAAGCGATGCAATTGAAACTTCGCCAAATAAAACCTTAATCATTACATTTTCTCTATATACAAAACCAATAAATGTCTGGCTGGATGCTGTACCGAATCTGGACTGGTCTGTAACAAGAATACGTATTGTTACAGACAACGGTACAGTTTTACTGGTTGTTAAAGCCACATTACTAAATCAGTTTTGCTTTCATTTAATTTCATTGACACGCCAGCGAATACTTTTGCAGCACCAGCCTGACTTTTGCAATAACTAGCGCTTCAGGTGTTGGCTGCAATTCCCCCTGATTGACTGCATCAAATTGTTCAGGGAAAAATTGACTGACTAATGTCAGCGGAATAGCTTGTTTAGTCAGGTTTTCAAACAAGATGGCAAGCGCTCGCTGAACCGGTTGTTCCAGCCAGTAGTAACGAATACGGTCACTAAGACTGAACAGGCAGTCTATTTTCTGCTGAGGTTGCTGCTGTGAATAGTACTTTTGCCAATGACCGGGATTTTTTTGCATGCTATCCAACAATATGTTTTGAATGTCGCTACATACATCAGCACCACACAAAACCTGTTCAATCGAGGCCAGAGCAAAAATCGCTTCACGCATGGCAAAGGTAAGCCAGGGACCGACTTTCAGAATAGCAAAATGATCCCGTACCAGCTGCTGCAGGTTTTCGGCGCTCTGATAATCGGTAGAATGGGCTTCAAAAACCATATCCGCTTCGGTATCCAGCATTTTGCTTAATGCCTGAGCCTTATCAGCTTGATAGTGATGAATAGAGTGAGCACCAAACTCGACTCCCGGCTGCACTACCAAACCTATGATGCGCGGCCATACTTCTGTTAACTGTGCTTCGGCAAAAGCCTCTTTATGAATAACCAGTGTTTGCGTTGCAGCATCTACCGCAGTGACCTGTAGTACTTCTTCATCATCATTACTGCCGCCCGGAACAGGGACTTCAGTGCCTATTACGTAAACAGGCGGTGGCAAGTCTGCCTGAATACTGGCTTGTTCCGCTACTTTGCACAATCTGGCCGCTCGCGTGGCGACCTGATGATCAGATAGAGGAACGGGGTCGTCTGCACAGGACATAGAGCAATCCAGATGAATTTTGCTGTATCCAGCTTTGACATATTCCGCTATCAGCACATCTGATTTCGCCATCGCCTCTTCGGCACTGAGATGCTGCCAGCAATTTGGACCTAAATGATCACCACCAAAAATCAGTTGCTGTAGCGGAAATTCTGTTTCATGCGCCAATTCGTGCACATATTCACGAAAATCCGCTGGTGTCATGCTGGTATAGCCGCCATCCTGATTTACCTGATTGGAGGTAGATTCAATTAAGAGTTGCTCATTGTTTTGTTTTGCATGCAGCATAGCGGCTTTAAGTACCAGTTTGTTGGCTGAGCAAACGGAATAGATCCCGCCACCTTCACCTGCTTTGTGTTTTTTAATTCTGTCTGTCAAAGAAATCATTAATGCACTCCTGCCATAGTGGCTGTTTACGTTTAAGGACAATTATTTGACCCATACAATGAAATAAAATGAAACTTAATTCAACCTAATATTAAGTTTTTAAGATCAAAAAATACATTAAATGAAATTTATGTTGCTTTTGAGTTAAGCGTATGGTTATATTTTCTAACATTGCGAGGTAATAGGTTCGTAAGCCTGATTAATGCGTAATTAAATTGATTTCAACGTTACTTAGTTGATTAAACTGGAAAAAGTGTCGTTTAATTCGTATTGAAGCTATCCGGTTTTTGTGCAGCGATACCTGCAATAGGGTGATGTTTTATCTTTCGAATACGGTTTAAATAAAACCAAATGAAATAAAAGCTAAATTATTATAAAAAAGGAGAAATACGTGAAACACACAGCAATCACTAGCACTCCCTTAAGCCGGCCCACCAGAGTCGCTGCAGCAATAAGCGGGATTTTACTCGCTCATATTGGAGCAGTGTTTGCTCAGGACGCGACGCAAGACACAACCGATCCCAGTGATGTTGAAGTTATTCAGATTCAGGGGATCCGTGGCGGTGTGATAGCGGGTTTAGAAGTGAAACGTAATTCAGACGTTATCGTTGATGCAATATCTGCCGAAGATATCGGTAAATTTCCCGATGCAAACCTGGCCGAAGCGTTGCAACGAATACCTGAAGTATCCATCGACAGGGATTCAGGTGAAGGGCGCTTTGTGACCATTCGTGGTTTGGGGCCGGAATTTAATTCCGTTTTATTAAACGGACGGCATGTTGCCAGTACCGAGTCAACTCGCGCATTCAGTTTTGATACCATTGCAGCAGAACTGGTTAGTGAGTTAAAAGTTTATAAAACCCAGAATGCTTCCTTGAGCGAAGGTGGGCTTGGTGGAACCGTTAGCGCGATTACCGCTCGCCCCTTATCGTATGACGGTTTACAAATCAGAGGCTCGATCAAGGCAGGGTATGAAGCCGAAGCTGAAAAAACCACACCACAGGGGTCTTTTCTTATTAGTAATACCTTTGCAGATCGTACAATTGGTGCTTTATTAGCAGTGTCGCTGCAATCGAGAAAAAACCGCGTTTATCAGACGAACTCTAGTGGTATTCGTACTCAAGGTACGTTTCTAAGTAGTTATAAGTCAGCTTATGCTTATGTGGCTTATACCAATCTGGATTACGATGCAGTGTATCGGCCAGTCGAAATTAGCCGTAATGTTAAAGACGAAGACCGTGATCGTCTGGGTATCAGCGGAGTTTTGCAGTTCCGTCCGAATAATAATCTGGATGTCACCCTCGACTATCTGTATTCCAAATTTAAAGTGCAATCGACTACCAATCAGGTTAGTAACTGGATTGGAGCGGTCTATGCGCCATCATCTTATGCCGGTGGTCAGTTTGGTATGCCTTCAGAAAGCGATATGCTGACTGATATTTCACAGACCGAAGTGGATGAAAATGGCGTATTTACCCGCATTTCCAATGGTATTTCCTGGGGAACAGGACAGGCTTATAACAGATTGGATGATTTCCGTGACACGACTACCCAAATGCTGGGTGCCAATGTCAGTTACGTCCTCAGTGATGACATAAAGATGAATTTTGACGCAGCATGGTCAAAGGCCAAAGATAAAAATCCGGGTCTCAATTCGCGCCGAAGTCTGGAAGTAATCAATGGTGAAACTATCGTCATTGACCTAAGCCAGGATGTACCTTTTATCACCCAAACACCGGATTCATTCCTTGCAAAGCCTGAAAATGCCCAGAATTTGCGGGTGAGGCGCCAGTTTGACTATGGTGATGATGTGGATGCCGAAAACGTTGATCTCAAAGTCGATTTTGTGATCAACAGCTTTAAGGATCTGACAGTACGCACCGGTTTTGCCTACGAAAGCGCAGAAAAAAGCAGCGATACTTATGAAACACCGGACTTTGTACAGACGTTGTACCACCAGTCAACGTCAACAGGAACCCCCTTCCCGGAGGGAGGTTTTGAGCAAATCAGTGACGGTATTATGCAGGTGGACTCGACTAAACTGGGTCAGCCTGGTAGTTCAAATAACGATATTTTCCTGATTGATCTGGATGCATTTAATGCATTGATTAATGATCCGCAGTTTGCCCAAAGCGTTGCTGAGCAGTATGGCTCCGATCCGCGCAGAGGTGCCAACACCTTACGCAATTATCAGGCGTTTCTGGATAACGGCGGGTTTGGTGCGGCACTGACCGGTGATGCATTTTCAGTAAAAGAAAAAGTATCTTCCTATTATCTGGAAGGCGCCTATAACTTTGAAGTTGGCAGTATTTACGGGCAATTTACCGCCGGTGTCAGATATACCAAAACCGATTTAGATGCGGTAGGTTATTCTCGCGTTATCAATGATTTATCGGAAACGCCCTGTGATTTTAATCCACAACAAACCTGTCTGGTGCCGTTATATGCCGATCCAGATGGTCCTGATGGGTTAACCCGGCAAGCCTTGTCCAACAGTTACGATAATCTGCTGCCGTCAGCCAACTTAAAACTGGAACTGACCGATGATGTCGTGTTGCGGATGGCCGCCTCCAAATCCATGACACGCCCCTTTCTGGAAGATATGGCCCCTAAATTTATTCCGGGAACCATGAATGCTGACTTGCGGGTGGCTCGCTCAAATAATAGCGAGTTAACACCTTATATGTCATTCAATCTGGATGCATCACTGGAATGGTATTTTGCAACAGGCAGCATGGCGTCTATCGCGGCGTATAAAAAACGCATAGATGACTATATTGTTAGACGTACCGAGAATAACGTTGTAGTCGATTCTATTGCCAACAGTGCCTACAATACTTTCCAAATTACGATGCCATCAAATGCTGAAAACATTGAAGTATCAGGTATATCGGTCAATCTTACTCAGGTATTTGATAATGGTCTGGGCTATCAGGCCAATCATACCTTTGTTAATACAGATACCGAGTTTGACGGCACCTCTTTTGATGAAACCAAACCGGCATTACCCGGCTTAGGGGATACCACTAATGTCGTGGTCTTTTATGAAGATGGTCCACTGGGAGCCCGTTTAGCCTATAACAAACGCAAAAAGTTTTTGGCTAATGCACAATACGCCAGCGGTTATGTATTCGGTGAAGAGTTTTCCGAACCTGTATTTGCCGCTGACTATGAGCAACTGGATGCCAGGGTAAGTTACGCCCTATTTGATGGTATTACTGTGTTTGTAGAAGGTGTTAACCTAACCGGAGAAACACTGCGTCGCCACGGCCGATTTGAAAATCTGTTTGTGGACTACAGCAATTTTGGTAAGCGCTATGTATTAGGTTTATCTGGAAAGTGGTAGAAATCAGGCGCCCTGCCAATACAGGGCGCTTTGTTTTACAGGTGGCAAATGTACTTTGAAGGCAGATATAGAAAAATAGGACAAGCCGACTGTTCAGCGTTGGCAGAATACATTGCGGCTATGCCTGATTCTGTATGGGATGAAAATACCGACAGGCAAAATGTATATGATGTACACGCCAGCACGCAGATGATTCCATTAATCTTTGATGCCGATTTCAGGCATCGCTTTCCCACCGTGCATAAGCAACTTGCCGAATTTTCCCAGTGGCTGGAGCCAGCAATGCAGAGCATTATTGACTATTACCGATCACTGAAAGAGCAGCATCAAGGCTATCAAAAACTGCGTTTTAACCAGGCCTATTTTGTGCGCATCATTCTGGTACGCCTTGCCGCAGGTACTGAAATCAAATCGCATACCGATCACGGCTATTCACTAAGCCGAGCACACCGTATTCACTGGCCGGTTATCACCAATGAAGCGGTATCTTTTTGTATCGATGATGAAAATAAAACCTTGCCAGCGGGAGAATTGTGGGAAGTAAACAATCGATGCGCCCACAGTGTTAAAAATGCCAGCCAATTTGCTCGTTATCATGTTATTTTTGATTTTGTGATCCCCCATGAAGCGATTAACGATCCACAACTGGGGCGTTTGCAGGCGTGAGTGTAGCCAGATGCCGTTAACCGCTAATGACCAACAACAGCAAATAGAGCAGGCCAAACAATATCTGGCCAACAGGCAACTGGTTCAGGCTGATGCTATTTTAGAGCAACTGGCTAACGCTAACGCTGACAATATTGAAGTTCACTTACTGCAATCTCAGATATTTGAACTAAAAGGCTGGCATCAGCAGCAACTCGACTGTTTGATGGAAGTTATCGATTTATCCTCGCAATATCCGCAAATTTTAGTGCGTATCGCCTTTGCACAACTCGCCGTAAGTCAATTTACGCAGGCACAAAGCTCAGCAATGAAGGTGCTACAGAATCCAGCCGCCAGCAGTACAGATTTGCGAAATTGCGGTAAATTGTTTCATGCAATTGGCCTGTACAAATTAAGCGCACAAGCCTACTCCAAGGCTGTTCAGCAGGGCGAGAACAGCGAAAGTATTTACTACGATCTGGGTATGGCGCACACCTTGTCCGGTCAGATTCCGCAGGCAGTGGATGCCTATCACCAAAGCATTCAAACCTTTCCAGGCTATGCCATGGCGTATGCTGGATTAAGTAAAGCCCGTAAGGCTACTGAGCAATCCAATCACACTCAGCAAATAGAAAAACTAATCAAAAATACCCGTAATCCCTGGGCGGCGATTAACTTATATCATAGTCTGGCCAAGGAATGGGACGATTTGGGACAGTATCAGCAATCCCTAACGGCGTTAGAAACTGGCAAAACCAAACTGCGCAGAGTTTGCCCGCATACTGCTACATTTTGTGTGGATAATGCGGCGGCAATCAAAAACGTTTATCAAAAATATATCGACAGTATACCTCAACAAACTGAAAGTGAGCCTGCACAGCAGCAAAGCCCGATTTTCGTTACCGGTATGCCAAGAAGTGGTACTACTGTGGTGGAACGTATATTGACCAATCACAGCGAAGTGGTCAGCTGTGGTGAACGTTTGCAGTTTAGTCTGGCTGCCAAAGCGCAGGGAAAAACGCAATACACAGCATTATTTGATGCTCAATCGCTGGATGAGCAATGGCTAAACAGCGATTTTGCACAGATTGGCCATCAGTATCTGCAATCTACCGCTTACCTGCACAATGGTTCGCGTTACTTTGTGGATAAACTACCGCTTAATATTTTTTGGGCGGGAGCCATTCTCAAAGCGCTGCCACAGGCCAAAATAGTATGCTTGCTTCGCGATCCGCTGGATACCCTGATAGGTAATTATCGTCAGGTATTTGAATATGGCAGTGGGACTTATACCTATACACTGGATTTAGTCTCCTGTGCGCGTTATATAAAAATATTTCGTGAACTCGCGTTGTGGCTAGCAGCGCATTTTCCACAGCGCGTGACGCTGGTCAGCTATGAAGAACTGGTTAGTCAGCCACAAACTCAGGCTAAAGACTTGTTGGAATTTTGCGGACTAAAGTGGCAAGCACATTGTGTTGATATTCATAAAAATCTGGCTGCTGTTGGCTCTGCCAGTGCGGCGCAGGTACAAGAACCTATTCATCATCGGTCTAAAGGGCATGCAAAAAACTACCTTACCTGGTTGCCTGAAATGGAACACTTTTTTGATTAATGCAAAGGAAAGCTAATGGTTATTTGCCCAAAATTTGTATTCCTGCATATGCACAAATCTGCTGGCACCTTTGTTAACCGGATGCTGCTAGAACGAATTCCTTATTCTAAACAAATTGGTTATCACCTGCCATACAGTGAACTACCGACGGTATACCAGCGTTTACCTGTTCTGGGGACGGTACGAAACCCCTGGGCTTATTATGTATCCTGGTTTAGTTTTCAGTCGCAAATGGCACAACCGAATCTGTTGTTTAATCTTGTGAGTAACTATCGGCAACAGGGTTTTGAACAAAGCATAACTAATCTGCTCACTCTGTCGGATAACAGCCAGCTACGCGATAAACTGATGCTATCCTTACCTGAGCAATTCCAGAACAGTGGTTTAAATCTGATTCGCTCTGATATCGAAAGCATGCAGACAGATAGCGGATTTTATTCGTTTTTGTACCAACGCATGTATAAGGGGGCGAATTCACTGACGGTATTACCGGCAGAAAATCTAAGAGACAGTTTGCGGCATTATCTTGAGCAAACCGATCCGTTTTTAGTTGAGCGGACCACTGATTATTTGCAACAGGCACCCCGGGCCAATACCAGTAGACACAAGCCATACCGCGAATATTACTCTACCGAATTAAGTGAACTTGTCGCACATAAAGACCAGACGCTTATTCAAAAATATCACTATCAATTTTAAGGTTTATTATGCAGTCATTTGATTCAAGCAATTCACTGGTTTCGGTTTCTGAACTTGACGATAAAAATCTCGGCGTATTGCCAGCCAGTTCATTTTCTCACTTAAAATCCATCACATGCAGCAGTATTGTTGCCGAAGAAGTGGCAGAAATTGCTAATGACTGTCCGGTGGTATTGTTACGCGATGAACAGTCTGGCAAATTTCAGCTAACAGCCATTTTAGGCCTGACTCCCCAGCATAATCTGATGCTTGATCAGCAGGGTAACTGGCTGGGGCTCTATATGCCAATAGGACTGGAAATTGCTCCTTTTAGTTTTTGTCTGGCGGAAGAAGAAAACACCCGCTTGCGTGTGGATATGTCGTCACCGCTGGTTGCCACAAATCAGGGAAAACCACTATTTGAAAACGGCCAAAAATCTGCCTTTTTAACGGATATGACCCGCCAGCTTGAACTGGTGCAAGATGCAATGCTGCAAACAGAAATTTTTGTTGAGGCACTGGTTAACCGCAATCTGATTACCGAATGCCAGTTAACTCTGCACCTTGAGGGACAAGAGCCGCAAACAGAAGAATTTTTCACTATCAATACGTCTGAATTGGGCTATATGGCCAATGATGACATTATTGATTTTCACAATAAAGGGTATTGGTTACCTCTGTTTGCGATGCGTAACTCGTTGAATCAATTTAAACGGCTGCTAAATTTGCATCAGGCAGCCACGTCACAAAAAGGCAATTTGTCATTACAGATTAATCAGGATCAAGATTAGGATTTGCAGAAACGCGTTGCCATTTCTCCACTATGTCGTCTGAATAAATAAACCAGTTATCGCCATCCAGTTTATAGGTGAAATCATGTTTTTCACCTATAAACTGCGGCTGGTCATGCGCTATAAACTGTTCGCTGTAATGGTTGTCTGCAAACTGATAACGCCCCATTTTGGCACCGAAGATGTTTTTGTCAGCATCCTGAGTAATCACCGAATAATAACCGTCCTTTATTATCTTGAACGAAACAAAGCTGTTACGGATATCCAGGGTGATCCACTGTTGCTCACCCTCATATTTGTGCTTGGCGGCCACCAGCTTCCACACTCCTTCGAGCGTATTGGCAAGACAACCCGCAGATAATAAACCGCACACCACAACCGTTGATAACTTAATCATTGGCGAATTCCTGAGTTGATAATGGATTATTAGCACTGGATTGCTGAGCTACTTTGTGTCCTTTAATGGCATAAAACAAAATAAACAGGTAACAGGGCAATAAAATGGCATAAGCGGTAAATATTGAGCTCACAGAAGATAATCCTCCGTATACCAGTGGCATGATGGCACCACCAGCAATAGCCATAATCAGAACCGCTGACCCTTTTGCGGTATAGGGTCCCAACTCTTTCAATGCCATTGGCCAAATGGCCGGCCATACGATGGCATTAGCAAAACCCAGAAAGGCAATCAGGTAAATAATATCCGGAATATTTTTGTTGCCGACAAACTCCAGTACCGAATGACTGAGCAAAAATGAATCTGATGGAATGCACAATATAAAAATGGTAACTATCATGCCTATGATGGCAGAGCCAGCTAATGCGCTTTCCTGACTTAGCAAACGTGGAATGAGCACTAAGCCACACAGATAACCTGCCACCATAAAGGCCATAGTAAAAGAAGTCAGTGAAGTTGCATTGGCTAACCCTAATGTAGAACCTACAAGCCCGATAGTGTCACCCGCGATAACTTCTGTCCCGACGTACAGAAATAGCGCAATGACGCCAAAAATCAGATGTGGGAAATTTAACAACCCACGTAAACTAACTGATTGTTGTGCGTCGTCCTGCGCATTTTCGTTGTGCATGTCAATATCAGGTAAAGGAGAAAACTTGAGTAATAACGCCATCACCAACAATACCAAAGCCATACAGCAGTAGGGCATGATCAGTGACGCAGATAAATCGCTCATCAGGTTGTTTTTGTCCGTTACTGACAATAGCTCGATGCTTTTAGCACTCACATCAGCAAAGTCACTCAACACCAGTGAAGTAAAAGCAATTGGAGCTAAAACTCCTGCGCTTTTATTCAGCACCCCCATAATAGAAATCCGTACTGAGGCAGTTTTTTGATCACCCATTACCACCAGATATGGATTGGCAGCCGTTTGTAAAATAGTTAAGCCCGCGCCTAATGTAAATTGTGCACATAGGAATATGGCAAATTGCCTCGACAGTGCCGCTGGCACAAACAACAATGCACCTGCTGCAATCAAAACCAAGCCAAGGCACATCGAATTTTTCAGTCCGTATCGTTCAATGACTTTAGCCATAGGCAATGCCATTACCACGTAAGCGATATAAAAACTGAATGCGACAACCAGCGATTCTGTTGGGGTTAATTCACAGACAATCTGCAAAAAAGGGATTAGTGCGCCATTAAGCCAGGTGATAAAACCAAAAATAAAAAATAATGTAGCAATGATCAACAAAGAGATCAGCACTGTTGATTTGTTCGAATGATGATACATAAAGTTATTCCGTTACTAATAGGGCGCGTTGATCTTTGATGTATGAATTTTGTTCAAATCCAAAACCTTTTGATCGCAACGCCCTAGGCTAAACGCTGGCTTAGTCCTGAATATCCGCAAATAAAATGTCGTTGGCAGTCCAGATGGCCTTCAACTTCACTAACCTGCGCTTAAAATCTTCGAAGTTTTTTTCGGCCGGATCTGTCCAGTCCACCTCAGCATAAGCAGCAATACGGGGGAATATCATGTATTCCAACTCACCCCGTGTGGGTGTCCATTCGGTCCACATCTGGCAGCCACTACCAATTATTTTATGCTGGAGCCCGTCAGCCAGACCATCCGGTACAGGGTCGAAGTTATAGGCTTTAGCCAATGAAATCGTTTTGTAGTCGTAATCCAGATAGGTTTCGCTGTGAATGGAGTTAACAATATCAAATCCATCCTTTGCCGCTTTGGTCGCCAGCGCCAAATCGCCTTTCCAGAAGTGCACCACACTGGATTTGGCCAGAGACTGACTAGATTCGGTATCTGCTTCACTCTGATATTCATGCAATTGATGACCAAGAATTTCATTCCAGCCCATCATTCGTCTGCCCTTACTTTGCAAATACTGGGAAATCATGTTGGTAAAGTACACCTGCAATTCTGCCGGTGTTTGCAGATTATGTTGCTGCATAAATTGCTGAACCTGCGGTGAGCTTTTCCATTGGTCATATTTCACTTCGTCACCACCGATATGGATCACCTTGGAAGGGAATAGTGCAATCACTTCATCCAGTACATCTGTTAAAAAGCCAATGACCTTCTCATCGCTGACATCATAAACATCTTTAGACACACCAAATTTAGTGGGTACCTCCATGTTTTTTTTGCTGGTACCGAGCCAGTTGTAAGACGCAATGGCTGCACTGGAATGACCGGGCATTTCAATTTCAGGCACGACGGTGATGTGCCGGTCGGTGGCGTATTTTACCAGTTCTCGGATCTGCTGCTGGGTATAAAAACCGCCGTGGGGTTCACCGGATTGTTTGGGCGAATCCCATTTCTCGGCACCCACTTGGGTACTTTTACGCATGGAACCTATTTCTGTCAGTCTGGGATATTTTTTAATTTCAATGCGCCAACCTTGATCATCTGCCAGATGCCAGTGGAAAACATTCATTTTCAGGCGTGCCATTTCATCCAGCAATTTCTTAACCTGATGTTCGCCAAAAAAATGCCGTCCTTCGTCCAGCATAAAAGCGCGCCAGGCAAATCTAGGCTCATCGGAGATGGTCATGGTCTCAAAAGTGTATGGGAATGCGTCGTTTGCAACCTCTGCGTTTTGTATGATCTGCATCAGGCTCTGTACGCCATAAAACCAACCCGCATCAGTTGAGGCGCGAATTTCAATACCTTGCTGGTTAATCACCAGATCATAGGCTTCTGGTTTCATTGCGTTGTCAATGCTGAATACGATTCCGTTTGCTGTGCAGTTTTGTTTTACCGCCAACGCCTGACCAAAAACTGCACTGATAAAGGTATTAAGCTGCTTTGCCGATGATTGGCTTTGCGCAGATGCGCATATAACGGTATCCGCTTGCATAGACCACGTGCCGTCGGTGAGTGTGATTTGCTGTGGCTGAGGAATAATATCAGGGGTAACAGCGGCTGCAGTGCCTGCCGTATGTAAGGCCGCAATGGCGGTTAACAGGGTGTAAATTCGCTTTATGATCATTTTTATCTCTGCTTTTATTGTATGAAAACACCGCTGCCTGGTCATATCAGCGGTGTTTACAGATGTTGTTGTATTATTCGACGCAGCCGATTAAACCGGCGCAAGGATAGCTTTCAGCCACTGCAGCATCATTCGGTTCATCAAATGCGGTAAACCTGAAGTAATCGACAACCATATTGTCAGAATCAAAGTCCGCATCACCAGCCCAACCATTTGCAAACCAGACAGCTAACCACAAACGCCCTTTATAGTTTGGAATATGATCCGTTTCTGTATAGAGATACTGACCGTCACGATAGAATTCCACACGAGGCGTTTCGCCATTTCCACCAGTATGCCAAATGAATTTGTAATCATGAAACTGGCCATCTGCGTTGTCACCACTGTTAACGTAATTGACGTCATATTCACTTTCTCTTTCACCACGCCAGGTGTTAGCCAGCAGATAATCAAAAGAAATATTTTCAAACGCAGCGTTAGGACGCCCGGGGATCTCGATATCAATTTCGTGATTCGATGCCCAGTAACTTCCGGTGCCATTATTATCGATGTATTCCTGATCACTGGGATAAAATTCCTGATAATGGAAAGTCCAGATAGTCGAAACCGCACCTAATTCAGGCAACACTTTCATACGCACTTCATATATACCGGAGCCCAGATAATCTTTTGACGCTATTCCGCCGCCGGTCTTCTTACCATCTGACCGCTGCGAGCCATCTTTATTAATACCACGTACAGGGCCGGTATAATCATTACCTAAACCGGTCAATATCAGATTACCATTTGAAACAGCAACATTATCTTCAACCACACCACCGTTGGCACCGTTGCCACCCCATTGTTTGCGAAGCACATACCATTTACTGGCATCAACTGCAGAACCGTCAAAATCGTCACACAGGGTATAGTTACCAGCACAATTGCCCGTCCCTGAGCCACTTCCTCCTCCCGTTGTTTCACCACTGGCTGGCAAATCGAGAACAGGGACTCCCAATTCTACATCCTTAACATATCCGGTGCCGGGATCCTGATATCGCCATACTGAAGAATAAACGATGACAGTGTCGCTTTGTGCAACGAAAGTAATAGGTTGAATCGCTTTATAAGTGGTTTCACTTTTGTAGTGTTCAATGTTTTCTGTGCCATTCAGCACACCGATATATGTCTTCAGCCCATCACGGGTATTTTTGACTTTACCGCGCAGGGTGTAGGTTTGGCCCGGTTCAACATCGAGTTCGATCTCTGCTCTGGCAATATCATTCCAGTCGCCTACTAGCTCAAGCACATCGCCTGTCTGACTAGTGGTACCGGATTTATTTACCCATACCGAAGCATTGGCTTGCAGTGCAAAAAGGGCAGTTAAGGCGGTCATGTATAGCAAGGATCGTCGGACCACAAGGTTTTTTAATGTACGCATTGTTTTCTCCTGTTTATTTGTGTTTTACATCACAACGTCCACTGCCTTGGGCCAGACAATATTGTCAGCCCGATAAATATCATCCACGTGATATTCCCATCAACTACATCTGACGCATGATGTGTATTCACAATACAACATCAAAGCGCGTAAAAACAATAATAAAATTTCATTTTATTTCATTTTATGTTTTTTTATGTTTTGTTTTGCGGTATAAATAAAAAGGTAGCGTAATATATTCGCCAATGTATATTTAAATGAAATTTTTGCCAATGGTAGTGAATACAGAGGATATGGCACTGTAAAAAGGGATGAGGCGTAGATTGCTGAGTGTCTTTCCAATCCTTGGCTTGAGAAAGGAATACCTTAATGACTTATAAGCTATTATTTGATGAGCATTTTCTGCAGAGTCGTAATGCATACTGGACGGCGACCGAGATCTGTCAGCAACCAGATGTTTGGAAGCAAAGTGCTGAGAAAATTGACCAGCTTAGAGATGAAATAAATGCATTTATGCAACCGTTAGTCAGCCAGCAATCGTTAAGAATCATTTTGACAGGCGCAGGCACTTCTGCCTACATTGGAGAAGTGTTGGCTCCCTATCTTAGCCAAGTATTGCAACGACAGGTGGAGGCTATCAGTACTACAGATATAGTCAGCAGTGCTGAACAGTATTTACTTGCTGATGTACCAACCCTGTTAATTTCCTATGGCAGGTCAGGTAACAGTCCTGAAAGTGTTGCTGCCTACAATATTGCCAACCAGATAGTAAAACAATGTGCACATCTGGTGATTACCTGTAATGAAACAGGAGAACTGGCAGCTAAAAGCAAGGACAACCCCAATGCTTTTACGCTGCTGATGCCAGCGAGTGCTCTGGATCAGAGTTTTGCAATGACCAGCAGTTTTACTGTAATGCTGGCCAGTACCCTGTATTTATTTACTGAAAACAGACAGCAACTTGAACAGGCGGCTACAGCAGCCGAACATTGCATTTCATCATTGCCAGCTTCGATTAAGTCTCTCAGTGAAAACCAGTCACAACGTGTGGTCTTTCTTGGCTCGGGGGCTCTGCAGGGTTTTGCAAAAGAGGCTGCACTTAAAGTACTGGAGTTAACTGCAGGCGAGTTGATCAGTTACAGTGAAAGCCCGCTGGGTTTCAGACATGGGCCAAAATCGATAGTGACACCATCTACCACCATTATAGTGATGGCATCTGATTCGCCTTATACCTTAAGTTACGATAAGGATTTGGTGGGCGAACTGGTCAATGACGGTATCGCCAAAGACATTATCGTACTTGATAAAAATGTTTTTGGTCAGACGGAGCCATTATCTGATCCCTGGGCTGGTTTGGCCTACATCGTTTATTGCCAGATATATGCATTTTTTTGTTCATTACAAAGAGATATATCTCCTGACAATCCTTGTCCTACGGGTGAAGTAAACCGCGTTGTACAAGGCGTTACTATTTATTCTTTGAAATAGAAGTTAGTGGAATAACTGTATTATGACGACTTTTATTTACGGCATTGATATAGGCGGTACCAAAATGGAACTGTCGGTATTTGATGCCAATTACCACTGTGTAAAAAGCTGGCGAGTTGCGACACCTGCCAAGGATTATCAACTGTTTTTAAAAGCACTCAGGGAGATGGTGCATCAGGCTGACATATTAACCGGCTGTCAGGGACATGTGGGTATTGGCATGCCGGGCATTATCAATAAACAAGGATTGGTTAAATCGGCCAACGTGCCTTGTGCAACTGGCAAAGCAATAAAAAAAGATATTGAACAGGTATTACAACGACATATTGCCATTGAAAATGATTGCCGTTTGTTTGCACTTTCTGAAAGCAATGGTGGAGCGGGTGACGGTTACGCCATTGTGTATGGCGCTATTATCGGTACCGGTGCAGGCGGTGGGTTATGTATTCAGGGTAATTTATATTCCGGGGCAAATAATATCGCCGGTGAATATGGTCACCTGCCGGCGTCAGCAGAGTTGATTGCTAAATACCAATTGCCGATTTTAGATTGTGGTTGCGGGCTGACCGGTTGCTATGAACCTTATATATCGGGCCCCGGGCTGGCTAATATCTATGCATTACACGGTGGAACACCGGATACCCAGATATTTGTGAATCAGTTACGCGCGGCCGATCCTGCAGCGGTAAACGCTTTCGAATGTTATATAGACTTACTCGGCGCTTCTTTTGCTTCCATCGTGTTGTCTTATGATCCCGACATAATTGTGCTGGGTGGTGGATTATCCAAAATAGATGAAATTATCAGTGCATTGCCTGCGGCAATTGAAAAGCATTTATTTAAAGGCGTGCAAAGCCCGGTGATTGCCCCAGCCATGTTTGGTGATGCGTCAGGCGCCCGGGGAGCGGCGCTACTTGGAGCTATTCAGTGAATCAGCAAACCTATTATTTATCTCCAAAACAAATAGTTACTCCAGCAGGCATAATGAAAAACCGTCACCTGCTGATAGAAAACGGCCTGATCAGTGAAATCACGGACAAGCCGCAAGAAAATATCCCGAGACATAACATTGCCGACAGCACCCTGGCCCCCGGTTTTTTGGACTTGCATATTCATGGCAGGGAAGGTTGTGATGTTATGGATGCCAGCCGCGAGTCGCTTGACGTAATTTCCCGGTCACTGGCCAGACATGGCATAGTCGGTTTTCTCGCGACTACGGTAACCGATACCTGGCCTAAGACACTGGCTGCGTTTAAAAATATAGGTGAAGCCTATAGCGGCAGTTTGTCGGGTGCTGAGTTACTTGGCGCCTATAATGAAGGACTATTTTTTACTAAAGATCACAAAGGGGCACATGACGAGCAGTATTTTTTGCCGCTGGATAAAAGTTATATTGACGCCATAATCACCGCTTCTAATGGTGCCCTAAAAGTTGTCGCACTAGCACCGGAATTACCCAACTCAGATGAGATTATCCGCTATCTTAGCAGTAAAAATATTAAATCCATGCTGGGTCATACTGCAGCCAATTACGAACAGACCTGCTCGGCTTTGCATGCAGGAGCCTGTGGCGGAGTGCATGTATTTAATGGCATGAGCGGTATACATCACCGCGATCCAGGCTGTGCAGGCGCCGTACTATTGGATAACAATGCCTATGTTGAAGTCATTGCTGATGGTATACATTTGCATCCAGCGATACTGGATATGATAGTCAGGTTAAAAGGCCAAGCCAAAATCGGATTGATTTCAGATTGTATCGTTGCTGGCGGCATGCACGATGGTCAATACAAACTGGGTATGCTGGATGTGACGGTAAAACAGGGTATAGCCAGAACGAAATCCGGTTCACTGGCCGGTAGTACCCTGACGTTAGAAAAAGCAGTTAAGAATATGTTTGAACTTACTCAGGCTGACTTAATGCAGGTAATTGAAATGGTCACTTTATCTCCGGCAACTTTTCTGGGGTTGGACAAAGAGCTGGGCAGCATTGCGATTGGCAAAAGAGCATGTTTAACCGCATTCGATCCGCATTTTAATGTAACAATGACCATAGTTGATGGCAGGATAGTGTATTCAGCCTGAAATCAAATCAAAAACATAACTGTATGCAGGTTACTGAGCATGGAAAAGGACACTGAATATGTACACACAACTTATTGATGGAATGGACAAACTGCAGTTTTCAGCCGGATTACAATCGGTTGTAACCAGCATCATTGATAGTTGTGTCGATATTTATAAACTGTTGCCCGCGCAGCTTGCACAAAATGCCAATCCGTATCTGTCGGATATGAATGTGCACGGCGAAAGACAAACCAAAGTCGATTTAGTGGCCAATGATCTTTTAGGCGCAGGTTTAAAGCGTAATCCTCAGGTTGTCGCTTATATATCCGAAGAAGAGCATCAAAATGTCAGCGTTAGCCCTTCTGGTAACTTTCTGGTGGCATTTGATCCTTTGGATGGCTCAGGTAATCTAGCAGTAAACGGCACTACCGCCACTATTTTTTCAGTATTAACCGCTGATGGAGCAATAGCCACGAAAGGTGAAAAGGCATTTCTGCAACCGGGTAAACAGCAACTTTGTGCCGGATATGTATTATATGGCAGCACCTTAACCGTCGTTATTGCGGATGGAAAACAAATAATTAGCTTTGTATGGCAAGAGCAAGAAAACCAACTTGTAACCGCAGTAGAACACTTTGCCCCGTCCCATACCAATAAAGTTGTCTCAGCTAATCTGGTTAAATACCGTAATTGGCCACCGAATGTACGTGAATTTGTTGATAAACAAATACTGGTGTCAAACAGCGGCTATTCACAACGTTATCAGGCCACTATAGCCAGTGATATACATCGCATAATTAATAATGGCGGATTGTATTTATATCCGGAAGACTCCCTTGATTACCCTCAGGGTAAAATTCGCTATCTGTATGAAGCTTCACCACTGGCATTAATAGCCGAATCTGTTGGTTTGTGTGCTGTGGCTGCAGGCAAACGTATTCTGGATATATGCCCAACATCCATCCACCAAACAACCCCCGTAGCTTATGGCACCGAATCTGTTATAAGGCAGATTTACCCTGATAGCTAAACTTACATTCTTTACAGAACCTCTTTATAGATGTTCTAACATTGCAATTGAGTGATTTTTTTTCAAGTTATCCGGAAATCTGGTGTGTGCAGGGCCAGAAACAAATGTGCAAGGTAATTCATCGTTTCCAGGCTATATCAGAATGCATTGTGGATAAAGCTGTTCCAGATGCCCCGACAAATAAAAAAGGCAGCTTAATTTAAGCTGCCTTTGTCGTTAAACTGCACGGCTACCTTAGCCAGTATTACGCATTCCCACGGCGATGCCGGCGATGGTAATCATCATGGCTCTTTCCAAGGTATGATTGACCTCATCTTCAGGCTGTTTACGTACCCGATCGAGCAGTTCAATCTGCAAATAATGTAGCGGTTGCAAGTAACCGGCACGCAGTTGCATGGAGTCTTTACCGGCCGGATCATTTTGCATCACCGATTCCTGTTTCAGCAAGGTATTGATTAACTTAATGCTGTCTTCCAGCTCGTCACGCAATGCTTGCCCAAAATAACGCAATTCATCCGGTACCAAACGCTTATCGTATTCTTCACTAATGCTAACATCGGCTTTAGAGAAAACCATGTCCAGCATCGATAAGCGCGAGTGGAAGAACGGCCAGTTTTCAATCATCTGGTCGATCAGCGGGCGATTACCTTTATCAATAGCGGCCTGCATGGCTTTCATCGAGCCTAACCAGGATGGCAAAACTAAACGGGTTTGCGCCCAGGCAAAAATCCATGGAATAGCTCGCAAACTTTCTACTCCACCATCAGGTTTACGTTTTGCAGGACGGCTGCCCAGCGGCAATTTACCCAGCTCCAATTCTGGCGTTGCAACCCGGAAATAGCGTACAAATTGAGGATCATCTCGCACAATAGAGCGATAATTATCACGCCCATCAGCAGACATACTGTCCATCAGTTCACGCCATTCTGGCTTAGGTGCCGGAGGGGGAGCCATAATTGCTTCCAATATTGCACCGGCATACAAATTAAGGCTTCTTTTAGCCAATTCCGGTACACCAAATTTATAGCGAATCGTTTCGCCTTGTTCGGTAACCCTGAAACCGCCTTTTAATGAACCTGGTGGTTGCGACAATATAGCAGCGTAGGCAGGTAACCCCCCACGGCCAATCGTCCCTCCACGGCCATGGAATAAGGTTAATTCCACATTATGTTGCTCTGCCAAGGCGACTAAGGCTTCTTGTGAACGATATTGTGCCCAGCTTGCTGCTAACGCACCGGCATCTTTAGCCGAGTCTGAATAACCAATCATGACAAATTGTTTGTTATCGACACGCTGCAAATATTCCTGCTGTGAAAACAATAAGGACATCACATCGGCTGCGTTGTTTAAATCGTCCAACGTCTCAAACAACGGTGCCACTGGCATTGCCCAGTTGATCCCCATTTTTTGCAACAACAACTGCACGGCATATACATCCGATGGCAGACTCGCCATGGAAATAATATAAATACCAAAGCCATCTTTGCTATTAGCGGCGATCACTTTACAGGTATCCAACACTTCCTGTACGTCGTCAGATGGCTGCCAATTGGCAGGGAATAAGGGGCGTTTTGAGCTTAACTCTTGCTGCAAAAACTGTTGTTTCTGTTCTTCACTCCAGCTGTTGTAATCACCAAGCTCCAGATATTCGGTCAGCTCGGCAAAGACTTCAGCATGACGCTCAGATCCTTGGCGAATATCCAGTTTAAGCAGGTGAATACCAAAACAATGTACCCGGCGAATGCAGTCGAGTAATTCCCCATCCGCGATCACGCCCATACCGCACTCATGGAGCGAGCGGTAACAAAGCATCAATGGCTCTAGTAATTGTTGTTGGGTCTGGATCCATTGACGTGGATCGGATTCTTCGTCATTAACAGCCGCATTTAACCCTTTAAAGGTGATACGTAATTTTTCCCGCAATTCACGCAAGATTAGACGATAGGGTTCCAATGCATCACCGGCCAATGCCCGCAATTCATCATTACATTCACCCATGGATAATTCAGATTGCAGCCGATCCACATCGCTAAAGAATAAGGATGCCGCCCGTCTACGTGCCAGCAATAACACTTTTTGCGTTACTTTAGCCGTCACAAACGGATTACCGTCTCGATCTCCGCCCATCCAGGAACTGATGCGCACCGGTGATGAGTCGATAGGTAAACTTAAACCGTATTCTTTTTTGATTTTATCATCCAGTTCACGAATAAACTCGGGAACGGCCTGCCATAATGAATTCTCAATCACCGAGAAGCCCCAAGAGGCTTCATCCACCGGTGTTGGGCGTTCAGAACGAATTTCGTCGGTATGCCAAGCTTGTGCAATTAAATCAGCGATGCGACGTTGCAGACTAGTTCGCTCCGCCTCGCTCAACTGTGAATGGTGCAAACGATCCAGGCACTGGGCTAATTCGGTGTATTTGTGGATCAGCGTACGACGACTTACTTCGGTTGGGTGAGCAGTCAAGACTAAATCAATATGCAGCTGTTCTAACGCAGATGCCAAGTTACTGCTGTCTAACTTAAGATTTTCAAGCTCGGAAAATAACTTATTGATTGGCTCAATGTCAGTTTGAGCACTGTTATATTCTTGTTCCGCAATATTAGCTAAATTGAGAAATTGGCAAAAAGCACGGCCTAAGGTCAGTAAATCCTGATCACCCAATTGGGCAAAGAGTTTTTGTAACGCAATTGCACTGTCGTTATCACCTTGAAAAGCTTTACGCCCTTGTATACGAACAGTTTCTATACGTTCCAACCATTGCTCACCTAGTTGTGCCTGAATGGTCTCGCCTAAAACTTTTCCTAAATCTCTAACTGTGTCCTGTAAAAGATGTTTATCATCACTCATGGCACCCTCTTTATCTTCTATTAACTTATTAATTTAGTTAAGTATTTTGCTGTTATTTTTAATCTAATATACTTAAATCAGATGAACCATAGGGCTTTTTATAATAATTTTTTATCCATTTATGCTAGCATGCCCAGCCCTTTTAAAGACAAAAGTATTTTTCACTTTTTTAAATTTCAGGAACATTATGTCTGATAAATATACTACGATCGAGCAACAAGCTAGCTACGGTATCGGTTTGCAAATGGGCGAACAGCTAGCTGGAAATCCCTTTGAAGGCCTTGATATTTCAGCCGTTCAAGACGGCTTAGCCACCGCCTTTAATAAACAGCCTAGCGCCGTTAGCAATGAAGAAATGCGGGTAGCATTCGAGCAAATTCATCAACGGATGCAAGCAGCAAAAGAAGAGCAAGCTAAAGAATTAGTCGCTGCTGGTGCTGCATTTTTGGCCGAAAATGCCAAAAGAGATGACGTAACGGTTACCGCATCTGGTCTGCAATACGAAGTTATCACTCAAGGCGAGGGCGACATTCCACAAGCCAGCTCCACGGTTAAAACCCATTATCACGGTACCTTAATTGACGGTACGGTATTTGATAGTTCCTATGATCGTGGTCAACCGGCAGAGTTTCCTGTGGGCGGCGTGATAAAAGGTTGGACTGAAGCCTTACAACTAATGAAGGCCGGTTCCAAGTGGCGCTTATACATTCCACACGATCTAGCTTACGGATCACAAGGCGCCGGTGCCGCTATTGCTCCATTCAGCACATTAGTATTTGATATTGAGTTACTGGAAATCCTTTAATTTTCGAGTAAATCCATTCGAATGGCGGTAGAGCCTTCTTCCGCCATTATCCACTTGCTGTTTTTCTGCGTTTTTTAACATTCTATTAAAAGAAAAGCATTGATTTTGCTGCTAAAATAGCCGGCTAACTCTTTTACTTATTTATTTCAGAATCAGGAGACATAATGTTCGATCTGATCACTAAACGTGATAGCAACATTAAAAACGATGTGTTATCCGGTATGACGGTGGCGTTTGCCTTAGTCCCCGAAGCAGTTGCTTTTGCATTTGTCGCTGGTGTTGAACCCATGGTGGGTTTGTATGCGGCCTTTATGATGGGGTTAATCACATCCGCAATTGGCGGCCGCCCAGGCATGATCTCTGGTGCCACTGGGGCAACAGCCGTTGTTATGGTGTCCCTTGTTGCCCAACATGGTATTCAATATTTATTTGCCGCGGTATTACTGTGCGGTTTTTTGCAAATTTTGGCGGGGGTATTCAAGCTCGGCAAGTTTATTCGTTTAGTGCCATATCCGGTAATGCTCGGTTTTGTTAACGGCCTTGCCATCGTGATATTTTTAGCCCAACTGGGTCAATTTAAGGTCTTTGATGGGTTAGGCCAGCACGTCTGGATGCACGGACAAATGCTGTATACCATGCTGGGCTTAGTAGCGCTGACCATGGCTATTATTTATGTCTTGCCCAAAATCACGACCGCGGTGCCGGCCTCTCTGGTCGCCATAATTACCGTGACTCTGATTGTGCACGGATTAGATTTAGAAGCGCGTACCGTAATTGATTTTGTTAAAGATATGCTGCCCGTTGAACAACAGGCCACGGCGACGTTAGCCGGAGAATTACCCAGCTTTTCGATTCCGATGGTACCGATGACACTGGAAACGTTATATATCGTATTGCCTACCGCAGTTATTTTATGTTTGGTCGGCCTGATTGAATCCTTGTTAACGTTATCCCTGATCGACGATATGACTGACACCCGCGGCTCTGGTAACCGAGAATGTATCGGCCAAGGCGTTGCCAATAGTGTTAATGGCTTTTTTGGTGGCATGGGCGGTTGCGCCATGATTGGTCAGAGCATGATTAATATTAATTCTGGTGGACGTGGACGGTTATCCGGTATTACTGCCGCCATTGTCTTGTTAGGTTTTATTTTATTTGCCGCTCCATTGATTGAAATGGTGCCTCTGGCCGCCCTGGTTGGTGTAATGTTTGTTGTGGTAATTGGCACCTTTGAATGGGCTTCATTCCGCATTGTACGCGGTATCAATAAAGAAGATGCCTTTGTGCTGTTTTTGGTCACTGCCGTTACCGTTGCCGCCGATTTAGCCATTGCGGTTGTAGTCGGTGTGATTGTATCTGCACTGGTATTTGCCTGGAAACACGCCACACATATCGCGGCTCGCACTCATACCGATGAGGACGGTTGGAAAGTTTATGAGCTGGATGGCCCTTTATTTTTCGGCTCGGTACTGCATTTTAAAGATTTATTCGATACCGCCAATGATCCACAAGATGTCGTGATCGACTTCAATGAATCACGCATTTGGGATTCATCCGGGATTGATGCCATTGACAGTTTGGCAGATAAATATAAAGCGGTGGGTAAGAAGCTGCATATTCGTCATGTGAGCAAAGAATGCCGCGACTTATTGAGCAAAGCTCAGGACTATGTGGAAATGAACGTAAATGAAGATCCTCGTTATCACATTGCTACCGATAAGTTAGATTGAACAATACAGCCGTAATTTGATAACTAAAAAGTAAAAAGCCGCTTATTGAAAGCGGCTTTTTTCTATTTGTTATTGTGACTGAGTTCCCAGGGACTCATCACTAATCCCCCATCATGAGACAATGGGAAGACAGCAACCTCAATTTCATCTTCTTCTAAACCCGGTAACCACTTTTGTTGCCATTCATCCATACTAATACTATGAGCTTGGCAATGGGCCCAATCACCGTTAATCCATTCCTGTACAAATTCTTCAGCGGGCCAGACGGGTATACAATCTTCATCATCACTAACCAGTAGCATCACCCCCTGATCATCCACAATCGTCCATACTTTTTGCTGTTGTTCGATTTGGGTTAAGAAATAATCACAACGCTTGTCGGCATTCATTGCCAATACTGCTTGATGTTGATCTGCGTTCATATTGTTATCCTGTGTTATTGATGACGTAAGGCAAATTGCAGGATTTTAGCATGCTCAATTAAGTCTCGACCAAGGTCAGTCAGATAACCACCATCCTGTTGATCGATGATTCCTTTATCAAACAGACGCTTACAGGCAGCAACCGTGTCAGGCTCTGCATCATGATGGACTTTGATTCCCTGCAGCATGCTATCCACAGGAAATTTAAGGATTAAATTCAATTCATCAATCATTGCTTGGTTAAATATCATCATTTTTTCTCGCTTTTTGTATATAAACCATCAAATAACGTTGTCCAACTTTGACCTTGATCGGCACTTTGTTGCCAATGCTGTCGAACCGTTCCATCTTCATTCGGTGTCCAGGTGATGCGGTGTATTAGCAGATTGCCTTGGGGATCTTTTCCTTTGCCTTGTAGCACCATATTGTTGCCCTGCAGGCCACCATCCAGCTCCAGTAAAGTGCCGCTATTGTCTACCCATGTCTGGTGCCATTTATCAAACACGATATCGTAAATGGTATAGCTGTTTCCCTGATAACCGGATGGCGTAGAATAGTGCTCATGCAGGACGCAATTATTCAGTTCCTGGCTTATATCATTAGTGCCAGCGACTTTACCTGCCGGTGTCGTAACGTTCCAGTGGCCTAACCAAAAATCAAATTGATCATAGTTTTCTCCCTCACAAGCAAGGGCGTGGGAACTGGATAATAGAATGAAAATTGCCAGGATCTTTTTCATCAGGTTCTCGTATCAGCAGGTCTTGAAATGTATACTAGCCGCAATTTTTGGAATCTTCCTGCCGGAATCATTCTACGCTACTGGGCAATCCTCGCCAGAGCAAGCAATTTTATTGTAAAGCGATGTTGCTTTCACAATTCACTAAGGTCTGTTTATGAAATACAAAGACTTACGCGATTTTATTCAACAACTCGAACAACAAGGTTTACTGAAGCGAGTGAGTCAAGAGGTCGATCCGATATTGGAAATGACTGAAATTGCCGATCGCACCTTAAAAATGGGTGGTCCGGCTATTTTATTTGAAAATCCCAAAGGATCGAATACTCCAGTATTGGCTAATCTATTTGGCACTCCTGAGCGGGTGGCGATGGGCATGGGACAAAGCTCGGTGGAGTCTTTACGGGAAGTAGGCAAACTACTCGCTTATCTAAAAGAGCCGGAGCCCCCTACAGGATTAAAAGACGCGTGGGACAAAATTCCCGTATTTAAGCAAGTATTAAATATGCCGGCCAAGGAAGTAAAAAAAGCCCCATGTCAGCAAAATATACTGACTGGGGAACAAGTCGACCTGACTCAACTGCCGATTCAAACTTGCTGGCCTGGTGATGTGGCGCCACTGATTACCTGGGGCTTAACGGTTACCCGTGGGCCACAAAAAAGTCGTCAGAACTTGGGAATTTATCGTCAGCAATTGCTTGGTCCCAACAAACTGATTATGCGCTGGTTGTCCCATCGGGGTGGCGCGTTAGATTTTAGAGAATGGTGCCAACAGCATCCCGGTGAGAACTTTCCGGTGTCAGTGGCGTTAGGAGCCGATCCCGCGACTATTTTAGGGGCAGTGACCCCCGTACCCGATAGTTTGTCAGAATACGCGTTTGCCGGTTTACTACGGGGTGATAAAACCGAAGTGGTTCGTTGTATTAGCAATGACTTACAAGTTCCGGCATCGGCTGAATATGTACTCGAAGGTTATATTGACCCTGAGGAGACCGCTCCTGAAGGCCCCTATGGTGATCACACCGGCTACTATAATGAAGTTGATACTTTTCCGGTATTTACGGTCACCCATATTACCCATCGTGATAATCCCATCTATCACAGCACCTATACGGGCCGCCCACCCGATGAACCAGCGGTATTAGGCGTAGCATTAAATGAAGTGTTTGTACCGATTCTGCAAAAACAGTTTCCGGAGATTGTTGATTTCTATCTTCCCCCCGAAGGTTGCAGTTATCGCATGGCGGTAGTTACCATGAAAAAACAATATCCCGGTCATGCCAAACGGGTCATGATGGGCGTATGGTCATTTTTACGCCAGTTTATGTACACGAAATTTGTTATTGTATGCGACGATGATGTCAATGCCCGTGACTGGAAAGATGTTATTTGGGCCATTACCACCCGGATGGATCCAGCCAGAGATACCCTGTTAGTCGAGAATACTCCCATAGACTATTTGGATTTTGCATCTCCGGTTTCCGGTTTGGGTTCAAAAATGGGTATGGATGCGACCAACAAATGGCCGGCAGAAACCGACAGAGAGTGGGGGATCCCAATAGAGATGAGTCAATCAGTAAAAGATCGAATTGACCAGTTGTGGCCCGAATTGGGTCTTGAGCAAACCAAAGTTAAGTAAAAATTGATGACCGAAATAGTTTGTAAATTACAGAAAATTGACACGTTAACACCCTTTGTTAAACAAATTGTGTTGCAGCCTAAAGATGGCTTGGCATTCAAAGCTGGCCAATATATTCGTGTGGTGATGAGCGACACCGATAGACGACCTTTTTCAATTGCCAATGCGCCAGATAATGCAGCCTATATTGAACTGCATATTGGTGCATCAGAGCAAAATCCTTATGCTTGGGAAGTGCTGCAACATTTAGAGCAACATAATGAATGTGTTATCGACGGGCCACACGGCAATGCCTTTTTGCGCGATAGCCAAACTAAACCCACTATATTATTGGCGGGTGGAACCGGCTATTCCTATACCTGCTCAATACTCCAATCATTATTGACGAGTAACAATAAAGAACCAATATTCTTATACTGGGGAACTCGTACTTCACAAGATATGTACGCCCACCAAGAATTGGAAGCCTTGGCGCGTGAGCACAAACACTTTTGCTTTGTCCCGGTAATCGAGAACCCCACATCCGATTGGCAAGGTCGCACCGGCAGAGTACATGAGGCCGTGCTAGCTGATTTTGTGAGTTTAGAGCCTTATCAGGTTTACATCGCCGGCCGTTTTGAAATGGCGGGAGTGGCCCGTGAAGATTTTCATGCCAAAGGACTGTTGTTAAAAAACCTGTATGGTGATGCCTTCGAGTTTATTTAAACCAACTTGAGTACTTTCACATATAAAAAAGCCCGAACCAATAACTGATTCGGGCTTTTTAGTATCCTTTGTAAACGGGTTACTTAAGCTTGGTTAACCACAGGATTAAATTAACAATATCATCGCCATTCATATCACGTGTGAACTTAGCTTTATATTTACCATTAACAATAAAAGTCGGTACGCTATTTACATGGCTACGATACTCGTCAATGGTTTTGTTATTTTGTAAAAACAAGCTATTCACGCTAAAACCGGCAACCTGTTTATCAAACGTATCACCATCGACGCCATTAACAATAAAGATATTCTTCAGATCTTTAATCGAAGTGATATGTGCTCGTTGTACATGAATATATTTGAAGATGGCCGAGTTCAATAACTCTTCCTGTTTCAATACACGTGCAACCATCATGGCTTTAGTTGCCTCTTCCTGAATTTCAGGTGTAGTGAAGCCCATGAAATTGACATGGATTTTCTTGAACTTGACGTCATCCGGTAATTTTTTCTGCAAATCTGTAACAATAGATTCGAATCTAAAACAATGGGGGCACCAAAATGAAAAGAATTCCAATATTTCTGGTTTTGCCGTCGCTTTTTCAGCGATAACTTCGTAATGTTCACCTTCTTTCCATTGCTCTTGGGCGCATGCTTGCAAAGGCAATATTAAAGCTAAAAATACAAATCCAATTATTTTTCTCATCATAAACTCGTCTTCTATTTAAAAGATTATTTTCCTCTGGGCAGATTAGCATAGCTTGCTACAAAATCCGACTGGCCTTTGTAACAAGCTATTATTGCCTTTTGCGAGGCACTAGAAGGAGTAGGTTGCTCCGATATAGGCTGCACGATCCTGACCAGCAAAACCATATACATCCTGATAATCCTGATCGAAAAGATTATCCAGTCGCAATTGCAGCTGTAGTGCCTCGTTTAATTGATATTGTACCGCCATATTGACCAGCGTATAAGCTCGCAAACCAACGGTTTGCTGGGTTAACGGATAAGGGGGAAAATACACATCGTCACGACTTCCTTGATACGCCGCATGCAAATAGATATTACCCAACTGACCGGAAAACGGCAGATTAAGTGTAATTCCGGCACTATGGCGAGGTCGTCTTAATTCTTTTTGATCCTGTTGCATACCATCAGGTTCCGAAGCATCCAGATAACTGTAATTAGCCTGTATGGATAGATTACCCAGTTTCCCCGAAACCGAGGTTTCTAGACCATCTCGATGACTGGTTCCCTCATTATTAATGGCGGTGGTAACAAAATTGTCGGCATCATAATAATAACCATTTATCTCATCCTCCAACTCACTGCTAAACAGTGACCAGCTCCATTGCCAATTTGAGGTAATTTGAACATCCCCTCCGATTTCCCAGCTTTGTGAATGTTCAGGCTGCAAATCAGGGTTACCCACAAACGGATAGCTAGACGTGGCGTAATAGCCAAAACGCTCCACAAATGAAGGATTCTTAACCGCTTTGCCCACGCTGACATAATAATGACTATCGCCTGTAGGTTGATAGTTCACTCCCAAACGGTAGCTATTACTGTCATCAAATACTTGGTTATGATCTTTTCTGGCACTGACCGACACATTCCACGTGGACGATAAATAGTGTTGTACATCCAGAATCAGCGAATTGATATGGTTGGACAGGTCTTGATTAGGATCACCATAATCTGTCACCGTACCGGTCTGTTGATAGTTTTCTTGAGTATGTTCTGCGGCAAGTGTTAAATAACTTTGCTGAGCGTATTGATAAGCGGATTGCCAATAATAACGCTGCATATCACTATGATTGCTGCCATCGGCTATGTCGTTGGCAAAAGTATCATTTTCATTTCGATTAAATTGCACACCGGCTTTATGTTGCCATTTTTCAGCACTGTTATTGCGCCATAACAACTGGCCACTTTGGCGTAATATTTCAGTTTGGTTATTGGCATCGGCAGACAGGCCGGTGGTTACAAAATCAGTACCATCAAAATCAGCAGTGGCATCGCTGTGTTGAAATGACCATTCTAAACGGTTGTGAGTCGAGACTTGCCATCCCAGATTGTTAGAGAAATGAATATTCTTGTATCCATCATCTTCATCACCCACTAACGAAATATTGGTACCATCTGTATCAAATGCCGATGCAGACAATCCATAATTCAACTTATCCTGCTTACCTTTGACACTCGCATTAACCTGACGAGTATTATTTTGTCCCCATTGCGCACTGACATCACCAGCAAAATCACTTTGGGTTGCTTGAGTGCTAATCAGAATAACACCACCTATCGCACCACTTCCCCACAAGGCACTTTGAGGGCCACGAAGAATTTCAATCTGCTGCACATCGCTAAGGTTAATCTGCGAAAAATCAACAGTATCACCTTGGCCAATATCATTAATAGCCACACCATCGACTAAAACCAATACGTGGTTTGCTTCACTGCCGCGCATTCTCAGTTCAGTCAACGCCCCTTTACCACCTGACTGACTGAACGCCAATCCAGCCTGTCCACGCAACAAGTCCACCAGACTTAGTGCACCAGATTGCTTGATTTGTTGCAGACTAATTAAACTACTCGAACCACTTAATTTGTTTTTGTGAATAGGTATTCTTGAACCAAGAATACTGATTTGTTCAACGTCGGCTTGCGCCTGAGCCAGACAACCAGTTGAAAGAATTACGGATAAAACACCAGCTGAATGCTGTTTGAAATTTAACATAGTAGAATGGATCCATTAAATGCTCCGCCCGAGCATGATGAAAAGTCACATCCAGGAATGAACTTATCCATTCCTGAAACACAGGTTAAAGGCCGGTCTCCGGGCTAGTAAGTGATAATCAATCCCAATTTGTGGCCTTCCCATTCGAAAACAGTGGCATATTCACAAACCGGCATTCCATCAGGAATGACTTACTTTACCGTTGCGGGGGCAGCGTCTGATTTGCACAGACTTCCCGTTTAACTTCCGTCACGACATTGCTATAACAAGAAGCACCTTAAACTGCGGAGGATTATAATTTGATGGAATATAAAATCAATCTATTGATTAAAATTAGGAGTTAACAGACTCAGTGGTGGTTCTTGTAACGCGGATAACTGCTCTTTTAACGCCAATACTTGTTCTTCCCAATAGCGTTCACTGGCGAACCAGGGAAAAGCACGAGGAAAAGCCGGATCTTGCCAGCGACGAGCCAACCACCCCATATAGTGGATCATGCGCATGGCGCGTAATGGTTCGATCAAACTTAATTGACCCATATCAAAATCGGCAAACTCTTCATAAGCCGAAATCAAGGTGTCCAGCTGCACTAACTGCTCTTGCCGGTCACCAGACAACATCATCCAAATATCCTGGATAGCAGGGCCCATCCGGCTATCATCCAAATCCACGAAGGTGGGGCCGTCACGCCATAAAATATTGCCCGGATGGCAATCTCCATGTAAACGAATAACGTTATCACAATGATATAAATCACTCGCTTTATTGGCGACCATTTCCAGAATAGTAAAAAACGCCTTTTCGAGCTGGGCAGGAATTAGCTGACTTTGCCGCAGGATTTGTAGCGGCTGGTGAAGGTATTCATCGATACCGATTTGTGGACGCACGCTAAAACGACTGCCTTGGCCAACTTGGTGGATGCGGCCGATAAACCGTCCCATCCACTCCAACTGGTCAAGATTATCCACTTCAAATTGTCGACCGCCCACTGATGGGTATAAGGCGAAAAAATAGCCGTGATATTCCAACAGGCTGGATTGGCCATATTTTAGTGGTGCCACTAACGGAATATCATGCTCAGCAAGTTCGAATGCAAATTGATGCTCTTCTTCTATTTGCTCACGGGTCCAGCGGTTTGGTCGGTAAAATTTAACCACGTAACGCTTTTTGTCTTCACCAATAAATTGATAAACCCGATTTTCGTAGCTATTGAGACCCAGCAATCCCGATTCAACAATCAGCCCGGTACTCTCAATCGCATCAAGAATAAAATCGGGTGTTAACGATGAAAAGTTAAATTCGGACACGGTGAGCCTCTGGTATTGATAATAAGACGCCACATGATACACGTCCGTATCAACAAACCATCATTTATCGATATAAAAATTTACTTGGCTCTAACTGCATCACATCTTCGCTGCCCGGCGTGGTGGCTTGTACCCGAATATTAATATCCGTTACCGCCTGATCAATTGAATACGCATCAACCGCCACACTAATGGGCAAGGTGTAGACTTCCCCCCCTTGCACTTCGACATCAGTTTGGCCCGTTAATTTGGGATCCTGCAGACCTTCCACATCAATATGATAGGTTTGCGCAAACTGGGATTTATTCAGAATTTTAAGGGTATATACGTTTTCGATTAAGCCTTCATTGGTTTCTCGATAAAGACTATTGCGATCACGAATAATATCTACGGCAAGGGGGATGCGAGTCACCAACTCCAATACCAGTAAACCGGCCATGACCATTAACACTAACGCATAACCGATTAATTTCGGACGAAGAATTTTGCTCCCCGAACCTTTGAGCTGATTTTCCGAGGTAAAACGTATGAGCCCCCTTGGATAGCGCATTTTATCCATTGTATCGTTACAAGCATCGATACATTTGCCACAGTCGATGCATTCATATTGCAAGCCATTGCGAATATCAATCCCGGTCGGACAAACCAGTACGCATAAATTACAATCAACACAATCACCGATATTTTTCTCTTTACGGGTTTGCTCATCCATTTTACGCGGACGCGGACCACGCCCTTCGCCCCGCTCGGCATCGTAAGATACCGTCAGCGTATCCTGATCAAACATCACCGCCTGAAAACGAGCATAGGGGCAAATATGGGTACACATAATTTCTCTAAGCCAGCCTGCGTTTCCATAGGTACAAAACGCAAAAAACCAAGCCGAAACGGTTACCCAAAACCCCGTTTGCAGGGTGAAAAAATCAATAAATAAAGATTTGATAGGGGTGAAATAACCTACGAAGGTCAGTGATGTCAGGATGGCGACCATCAGCCAGCAAAAATGTTTGGCGGTTTTACGCCAAAACTTATCAAAGTCCATCGCACGTTCATCTAATTTGATACGCTTGTTGCGACTACCTTCAAACAATTCCTCAAACCAGATGAAAATAAACGTCCATGTGGTCTGCGGACACATAAAACCACACCACACCCGTCCGGCAAAAGTCGTCACAAAAAACAGGGCGTAAGCCGCAACAATAAATATCCACGCCAGTAGCGTCAGATCTTGGGGCCAGAGGGTTAAATTGAAAATCGTAAAGCGCTGCTCGGCCAAATCGAACAGAATGGCTTGCTGACCATTAAAGGTAAGCCAAGGTAACAACACAAATAACGCCACAAAAAACAAACCAAAGGAACGACGAAAAGTGTCATACAGTCCCTTGACCGACCTTACATAGATATGGCTTCTCGGTGTGTAATGATTATCGTGTGAGCTTGACTCTGGTTGGTGGATTTTAACGGGAGTAATATCTTTTACGGGAATCTTATTGCTCATATCACCAAAGGCCTGATTTCCAATTTGAGTCTGCATTATACACTCAAGCTATCAAGTTTTGCAGACTCTAATCTAACAACGAGTTGCTGATCTTAACCGTTAACCTTGTTGGGCATACTGTTCTAAATCAAAAAAATCTTAGGTATAGGATGATATAAGGATAAAAACTGCACAATAATTAGCAATTATTGTATGCTCTGGTTACTTGGCTTTACTGTATTTATTCATGAAAAAAACATTTATCATCATTATCGAAGTCGCATTACTATTCTTGGTTCTGCGTTCCTCATTTGTTCAATATCTGTTGTCCGATATGCACCATACGCTATCTAACTGGATGACTGAAATTTCGCAAATTCAAAGTCGCCAAACATTGGATCAATTACGCGGTAACATGTCAATGGATACCCAGAACTTCAACGAGATGCAATTAGATTATTTTAATAAAGTGACTTATAGCCCTGAACAGGTGCTACGCTTTGAAAACTTATACTGCATCAAGAAAGATAAAAACCCCTTTATCTATGGCCCTACCCTGCATCATTTTTGCGAACAGATTAGTCTGCTCAAGTCAAAATTCTAACAAAAATAATTCCGCTGAAAATATTGTTAACTGGACATCAGATCGCGTAAGCTGACGGCTCACTTTGAATAGACTCCGCTACATTTCGTCAGCGGATTATTTAGACTCAAGAAAGCGACAGTATGTCATGTATGAAAGTTTTTATGGATTAAACAATCGGCCGTTTCAGTTAACCCCCGATCCGGAGTTCTTCTTTGCCAGTAAATTGCACAAGCGTGCTCTTTCCTATCTAGAATATGGTCTGTCACAATCGGAAGGTTTTATCGTTATCACCGGTGAAATAGGGACCGGTAAAACCACCATTGCCAACAGTTTACTCAGTGATATTAATCACGATGATATTGTTTCAGCACAAATAGTCACACCTAAATTGTCACCCGATGAATTAGTCAGGATGGTCGCTTCCAAGTTCTCAGTGGATATTAAGGGCCAAACCAAAACCGAAACACTAGGCGCATTAGAACAATTTCTGATTCAACTGCAGCAACAGGGTAAACGCGCACTATTACTGGTGGATGAAGCGCAAAATTTACCGTTAGAGTCAATTGAAGAGCTACGCATGCTGTCTAACTTTCAAGTGAACGGCAAGCCTTTGCTACAAAGCTTCTTGCTGGGCCAAGAAGAATTACAAGATATTATTAAAGCGCCGAACATGGAACAGTTCCGGCAACGTATTGTTGCTTCCTGTCATCTTACCGCCTTAAGTGAAGAAGAATGTAAAAACTATATTGAGTACCGTTTGCACCACGCTGGCTGGAATGGCAGTAGTTTGTTTAGTGACGGTGCATTTCAAGCCATTTTTAAATTCACTGGTGGGGTGCCTAGACGTATTAATACCTTTGTTGATCGCGCTTTGTTATTTGGTTTTTTGGAGGAATTGGAGTTTCTTGATGCTGACGATATAGAAGCCCTCACTAAAGAGGTCGCGGATGAAATGTTTGTACAAAAAGATGCCCCCTTGCAAGAAGCGAACGTCGCTCCCGATATTAAAGATGTAGATTATTATAAATCCATGCTGTTAGAACTGGTTGATACTTTGGATAATACTATCAATCAAAAAATTAAATTAACCCGATATATTGATAAGTTGTTGAAAAAGAAATATAAAACCTATATTCGGTTAAAATCTGATTAAAATTAGCTGTAATCTTAAACAATTAACCAAAACGGCCGAATAAGATACAGTATGTAGACGTTTTACATTCTAAATAACAAGCAAACAATAATAAAAACCAGTGGTTGCAATATATTTAGGGGCAAACGAATGAAAGCATCATCTAGTAACGGCCAAAAATTATTTACAGCACATGGGCAAGGTAGCGCCTCACGCAGACAAGCCTATTACAAAGGCAAATATAAGCGAGAAATATTTTATATTGGTCTATCGCTACTATTGATCGTTATCGCGGCTGGACTGAGTGTTTAATTAAACACTTTACCAAAAGCTAGAAGGTATAACCCAGGCTGGCAGTGATGCGTCGGTCGGTCAATGAATTTGAAGGTAAATCAGACTTTCTATCCAGATAGCGCAGATTAATACTGCTGGTAATATTGCGACCTAACTTTTTAGATAACCCCACCCCAATTGTTTTAGTTTTATCCGGGGTCATTTCGGTTTCATATTGATACTCGGCAAAATTGCCGGAAAAATTCAAATTGGTACTGTAATTCAATTTATAACTAGCACGCAGAGATAAGCTTTGATCATCTCGCTGGCGGTTGCTTTCAAGATAATCTGTACTTCCCTTACGAGCGCCAACGGCCAACGTTAATTTTCGACGAGTCCAACTAACATCAATATTGGCACTTTTGCGTAAATAGACCTCTTCTGACAATTCTGGGATTTGCTGGGATATATTAAATCCTTGCTCACCAGGTAATAACTCATAACCGACTTCCGGTTGAAAACAATTTTCCAGCTGTGTTTCCCCTACCGAGCAGACAATTACCGCATTAACCGTATTTTGGTTTATCCGCGAAAAGGACGTAATACTTTCTTCGTAGCCGATGGAAGTCCGAATATCTCGGGTGCTATGAATCAGGTTGAAGGCATAGGAGTCACCATAAAAACGTTTGCCATAATTGGCATCAATAGAAGTGCGACTACTCAATGCCCATTTGGCGTCTAAGCCGAGATAGTTTTGTTGCTGATCATTGAGTGACTTTTCAATCCGGTTATACGTGATAGTAATATAACGATTATCAGCGACAAACCACTCTAACCCAGCGCCATAGCTAGTTTGATCATAGGCATCAGAGAACTCAACCACATTGGAACCTAACTCGTTTTTCTCGTCTTGCGCGGTCACCACAAAACGTAAATTTGATATAAATAATGGCAATGAGACCTTAGCATTCAGCATCGTAGACTTGAAATCGTCGCTCACTTCACGCTTGGTGTTGTTATAGGTTGCAGTTAAATTCCAATTAATAAAGCGAACATTCTTACCTTGGTAAAAACGAATATTAGCCCCTTCATTTTCATTATTAAGGCCAAGAAAACCTTGCCCTTCTATTGATTCTGATTCCGATTTTGCAGTCTGAATGCCCGCTGTCAAACCAAACCAAAGGGGATTAGGTAAGGAAAACGTCAACCCGCCAGAATAACGTTTCACTTTGCTAAACTGCTCTGGTGTCGACAGGGTGTTAGAGGAGATGGCATCCGCCGGATCGCGCACCTGATAATCTTGATTTGCACTCAATCTTAGAGAGAATAAATCAGCCCCAAAACGACTTTGGGTAGCCAAACCATAACTGGTATAACTGCGAGCCTTGGTAAATTCATCGCTATTGGGTAATACCCGGGTATGTTGGATATAAAACGATCCATCGGCTTTATTGCCATCAAAAACTGCAGTGAATTTTGGCATCAATGAAAGCACTTCATCTTTAGCCGCTGTTCCATCATCAAATTGACGATCATAAGCATCAATTGTCGAATCAAACGAAGGGGTAAATTGCCAATCCGCCTGCGCTGGAATAGTAGCTAAAGATAAACCAACAAGTAATGAAAGACGTTTAATTTTTAACACCTTACCCACTAGCACCTTATTCATTTCCTGCGTTGTAGTAGCCATAGGCACCGTAGCCATAACCATATCCCAATCCAGCATTACCTTTTTGAGACTTATTGACCACAAAACCTTTAGCCATATCCGGATTTAACTGCTCGACTGCCGAGGATATATCGGCCAGTTTAGTTTTACCTTCTTCAATAACAACTACAGCCTGACCCGCCAGATTAGTCATAATAGCGGTTTCATTAATACCTAATAGGGGAGGGGAATCAAATATCACCACCCGGTCGGCATAACGAGTGGCGAAATCATTAACAATTTCCAGCATTTTCTCACTGGCTAGCATTTCAGTTGAAAGATGATGAGACTTGCCGGCTGGAATAATGCGTAACTTTTCGACATTGGTGTAATACATCACTTCTGAAATATCATCCACCTCGCCCAACAAATACTCCATCAAACCATTATCATAAGTCACACCCAATGTTTTCATCACATTGGGTCTTAGCACATCGGCATCAACCAATAACACGGTTTTATCTTGTTCCAAGGCAATACTCAGCGCCAGATTGACGGCAGTGAAGGTTTTACCTTCATGAGGATTGGCACTGGATACCATTATAATGTTGCTGTTATTCAGGGTTTTGGACAATGGTCCAAACGCGTTACTTAGCACCTTACGCTTGATGGCCCTAAATTCCTCACCAATGGAATGCTTAATGGAATTAGTTGTGACAAAGTGCTTATCATCCAACTCAAGTTGCAAATAAGCTTTATGCGAAGGCGTCGACGCTGGCTCTGGCACAACACCTGACTGACTGGCGAGAGGCTCATTGTGTAACACATCGTCCTGCGCCGACAATGATGCAGCCGACTCTGGCTGATCTGGTTGAGATTCATTTTGTAAGGCTTCACTGTCTTTAGTCGCCTTGGCCTTATCAGCATCTGCTTTTTGTTTTCGTAATGCTCTTTCGATAGTACTCACACTAAACTCTCCAGCAGATGAAAGGGTAATCGACCATAGACCAATTCCATCGTGACAATACCCACATAGATAAACAATAGAACAGAACTGGACAGTGAAAAGATAATAATTCGACGTTTATTAGCACGAATCAACTTCGCTGCGTCAATGTGGGACACGGCTCCCAATACCGGTATATTAAAATGCTGGATTAACTGGCGATGACTAAATACCACCGGGTTAATCTGACTGACTAGAAAAGCAATACCCAGTCCCGAACCAAAACCCAGTATTAACACCAAGGTATAAAATATGATCCGATTCGGTCCAGAAGGCTTGGTAGGCAAACGAGGCGGATCAATAATACGAAATTGAATGTCATCAGTAGTCGCTTCAGCTTTGCGTGATAATTCGGCCGAATCTTTGCGGCTTAACAGTTCCAGATATTTAGATTTAATGATGCCATAATCACGATTGAGACCTTGAAATTCGGCTTCAATTAATGGAATCAAGTTAATCTTTTCTTCTAACTTCTTGACCTCGGCCTTATAAGTTTGCACCCGTACTTCAATTGATGCGATCTCACTTTCAATATTGGCCACATTAATCTTCATTTCCTGATAAACCGGATTCTGATTCACATTACCAAACTGACTATAAGATCCCGTACTACTAGCGGCCTGACTCATTGCCTCAATTTGTTTTTTACGATCTTCTTTTAATCGGGCTAACAATCCTTTAATTTTTATCACGTCCGGATGTTGCTCGGTATACTGAATTAACAGTTCGTCCAGACGTGCTTGCATCGATTCTATGCGGCTATCATATTGCGTACTGATACTCGGATTGGTATCAATGTCAGGTGTTGGTGAAGCTAATCCAAATACCGGCTCTTCACCGGCTAATTGTGCTTTAGCCGACGCCAACTGAGACTTCAGCTCATTTAAACGCAGTTCGGCATCTTGCAATTGAGCCTTTTGTGCCTGCAAGCGGGTATAATAGTCGCCAGTATCACCTGGCGCCTTATCCATTCGGGTACGTTTAAACTCAGCCAAACGTTGTTCAGATTCCTGCAAACGTTGCTCATACTCTTTAATTTGCCGATTAATAAATTCTTCTGCCGAGTCACTACTCTTGCGATTGGAACCTAAAGAGGTTTCAACAAATTCATTTAAGGTAATTTGAACGATTTTTTGCGATAACTCGGGGGTATAGGACGGGTAGCTAATAGTGTAAATATTATCTTCACGAGTCGTGCTTAGACCGATATTTTTCTTTAACTCATCAATCACTTCATCAAGCTCTTGTTGAGTTTTAGCGGTAATATCCAAATCCGCTTCACGGGCAATTTTTTCTAGTGTGGGGCGACTTAATAGTGTTCTTGCCACTAAATTAACTTGTTGCTCCGGATCATTATAAACGGCTAAACCTCTTAAAAGAGGTCGTAACAAGCTGTTGGTATCAACAAACACTCGGGCAGACGACTCATATTCGTCTGGCATCGATGCAACCAATCCCCAGCCAATCGGACAAATAAGCCAAGACGACATAATAATATAACGCTTCTTGATCCAAATTCCTTTTAAGAAGGTTAACACCTGATCAAGCGCTTGCTGAATTCCCATCATAATTTATTACTACTACGGCTCATTAAATTGTTAAAAAATAGCGAAAAATTATACCCTGCTCTAAATAAACTTAGAATCTAAAACCAGGCTTCCGGAATAATTAAAATATCACCGGGCAAAATATCTACATTCGCGGAAATATCACCCTCTTTAATCAGAGATTCCAAATACACTGAATATTCTTTTTGCACCCCATCAACCACCCGAATTAATTTAGCATCATCGCCATCGGCAAATTGAGTCAAGCCCCCCACCTGAATCATCAAATCCAGTAAAGTCATGTCTTCTGCATAACTCACTGAACGTGGATTGGTTGCCTCACCAATAACCCGCACTTGCTCACTAAACGGCCCGTTAAATCGGCTAAGACTCACCGTCACAATAGGATCCCGAATATATTTGGATAGTGCTTTTTCAACATCTCGGGCGAGTTGCGTTGGGGTTTTACCCGTCACCGGAATATCTTCAACCAGTGAGGTAGTAATTTTTCCATCTGGGCGAACTAAAAAAGAACCTGATACTTCAGGATTACGCCACACGAAAATATTTAAGTTATCTCCCGGCCCGATTAAATAATTGTAATCATTGACTGATGTTGTTAATGAAGCGTGAGTCGTCGCAGGAGGAAGTGAGTTTGTGGTACAGCCGCCTAACATCCACACTAATAAAAACATGCAGGCAACAGGTGTTATTTTTGTTTTCATCATGTACAGTTTCCACATCAGTCAAATTAAAAATAAATTAGCTTAGTTTTAACAGATTCAATAAGATTAGCAACCTTAATAGAGTTGAAAAAGTTAACATAAACAGAAATATCTCAACTAGTTATAACAACAAACACTAATTACTTTAGACAAACAAATTGCGAGAGCCTTAATGGGACCAGGAAAAGGAAAGCAGGTTAGACGCTCCAACATACTTGTCATATTAGAAGCCATTATCATTGCTTATGTGGCTCATTTGGCCAGTTGGGTTGTCACGCAAATAGCCGAAAACGCTGCACCAGCAGAAAATAAAATACTAGCTATCAATATTGCTCTACTGGTTATCTTAGTGCAATTGTCCGCCCTCTCTGTGGGCTTGTATGAAGCCAAACTCAGAGAATCCTTTCGGGGAATTTTACGACGTATTTTTGTCAGCGTTGCTATCAGTTATTTTGTTATGGAGTTGCTAACCAGCACGTTATTACAAAACCTCAGTATGCACGTCTACTATCTCCCAGTGACATCCGGTTTAATCATTCTGGCCTTATCTATTTTCCGTTACTTCTCAAATAAAATGGGTGCGTTAGGTCTGGGTAAAAATCGAATCATTGTGATCGGTGCCGGAGAAAGAGCGGCCATAATTGAACAGCGTATGCGTCGCGATGTAGATAGATTAGGCTTTGAACTGGCCGGTTTTATTCCCATGCCCGGGGATAATCGAGAAAACGGCATCAAGCAGGAACAGCTCATCCACGTGCCTATTGACGACGACTTCCGCACCTATTTAACGGATAATGATATTGAAGAAATTGTCATTGCCTGTGATCAGCGGCGAGGCACTTTGCCAATCGATATATTATTTGATTGCCGGGTAAGAGGTATCGAGATTGTCGATATTCTGGATTTTATGGAACGTGAATCCGGACAAATCGCCGTGAATATGATCTACCCCAGTTGGGTCATCTACTCAAATGGTTTTCACACCCATAACTATTTACGCGATGCGGTTAATTACGCGATCAATGCCTTTCTGGCATTATTTGTTCTACTGTTCACCTGGCCATTAATGCTATGTACCGTGTTAGCAATTTGGATAGAAGACGGGATCCGCGCCCCTATATTGTATCGTCAGGATAGAATCGGCATTAATGGCCAAGTATTCAGAATCATCAAATACCGCAGCATGGGGTTAGATGCTGAAAAAGATGGTGCCCAATGGGCTTCTAAAAATGATTCTCGCACCACGAAAGTTGGCAACTTTATTCGTAAATATCGAATTGATGAACTCCCACAATTACTTAATGTATTGCGCGGAGAAATGGGTTTTATTGGGCCTCGTCCTGAGCGGCCTGAATTTGTTGAAGAATTGATCCGTGAGATTCCTTATTATAATCAGCGACATAACGTGCGTCCTGGTCTGGCAGGCTGGGCACAGCTAAATTACCCTTACGGTGCCAGCGTTGAAGATTCAATGGAAAAACTCAAATTCGATTTGTATTACGTTAAACATCAAAGTCTAATGCTGGATTTACTTATCCTAATCCGCACCGTTGAAGTAGTGTTATTCGGCAAAGGACGATAATGACTAAGTTATCCCCCACTATTAATGCAATGACCGTCGATGTTGAAGATTTTTTTCAAGTCTCGGCATTTGATAAGGTCATCTCTCCCGATAACTGGCAGGATTATCAACCACGGGTTGCGGATAATACTTATCGCTTAATGGATCTTTTCGATAAACATCAAGTTAAATCCACTTTTTTTGTATTAGGTTGGGTCGCAGAACGCTTTCCTGAATTAATCAAAGATATTCATGCCCGTGGCCATGAAATTGCTAGCCATGGGTATGCACATCGACGCGCTACCGAACAAACACAACAGGTATTCCACCAAGACGTGTCACGCTCTAAAGACCATCTGGAGCAACTCATTGGCGAAGCCATATTGGGTTACCGAGCGCCTAGTTTTTCGATTAGCTATAACAACCAATGGGCGTTTGAAACCTTGGTAGAGTTAGGCTTTAAATACAGTTCCAGTACCTATCCGGTAAAACATGATTTATATGGCACACCGGACTGGCCACGTTTTGCTTATCGCCGACCAGAGAACATTACTGAAATTCCGATTCCAACCTTGAAAATTTTAGGCCGACAAATGGCTATCGGTGGGGGAGGATACTTCCGTTTATATCCCTATGGGTTGTCCCGTAGTTTGATAAAACGTTATTTAAATGCCGAAAAACAACCTTATTCTTTCTACTTTCATCCTTGGGAAATTGATCCCGAACAGCCTAGAGTGGCTGGTGCATCATGGAAGTCGAACTTTAGGCATTATATCAATTTGAATAAAACCTTTGGTAAATTGGAACAGCTATTGGTGGACTTTAACTGGTCAACCATGAAGGATGTCTACGGAGTAAGTTAGCTTGTCTCATTTGGTTGTCAAAACACTCACGGCTGAACCATCAGTCTGTACCGCCTGGGATCAATTTGTCGATCAGTGCAAAAATGGTCATTTTTTCCATTTATCTGGCTGGAAGCAGGTTATTGAACAAGCCTATGGCCATCACTGCTATTTTTTATACGCGGAATCGAAACAACAGATTGTCGGCGTATTACCTTTAGTTCATCAAAAAAGTCGTTTATTTGGTAATGCATTAGTATCTACCCCTTTTTGCGTTTACGGCGGCGTAGCCAGCGATGACCCTGAGGTAATGATTTTTTTAGAGCAACAAGCGATTGAATTGGCTGAACGCTTGGCTGTCGATTATCTGGAATTACGCTATCCCTTTGAGCGGGACAACAATCTCATTACTCGCAGTCAACATGTCACTTTTGGTTGTCACTTGGGTGAAGATAACGAAACCATTTTGGCGGCGGTAAAAAAGAAACAACGCGCGGTTATCCGTCATTCTCTAAATAGCGAATTAACCTTTGAAATTAACAATAATGTCGAGCAGTGCTATGAAATCTATTCCGAGAGTGTGCGCAATTTAGGCACTCCGGTTTTCCCCAAGCACTACTTTAGCGTGTTAAAAAACGTGTTTAACGATCAATGTGAAGTGCTCACCGTCAAACATCACAATAAAGCCGTCTCTTCGGTACTCAGTTTTTATTACAAAGGGCAAGTATTACCTTATTACGGTGGCGGAACTCCTGAAGCGCGCAATTTGAAAAGTAATGACTTTATGTACTATCAGTTGATGTGTCATGCACGGGCCGATAAAGACTGTGATTATTTTGATTTTGGCCGCAGCAAAGTGGATTCCGGTGCCTACATTTATAAAAAGCACTGGGGAATGGACGCCACGCCTTTACATTATCAATATCATTTGGTGAAAGCCGATAGCTTGCCTAACCTGAGCCCCAATAATCCTAAATACAAATTGTTTATCAATCTGTGGCAAAAACTCCCCATTGGCGTGAGTCGATTAATTGGCCCGTTTTTATCGAAATATTTAGGTTAGCCAATGTCAAAACCGTCGTTATTGTATCTTTGTCATCGCATCCCCTTTCCACCGAATAAGGGTGACAAAATTCGTTCCTTTAATATATTGCAGCAACTGGCTAAACATTATGAAGTGCATTTAGGCTGCTTTATTGATGACCCCTACGATCAACAATATGTCGAACAATTAAATACTTGGTGTAAAAGCGTATTTGCGCTGCCCGTCAACAAATATTGGTCGACGCTTAAGTCGAGTATTGCCTTATTAACCGGCAATGCCTTATCCATTCCCTATTACCACCGTTCGGCTATGCAGTTATGGGTCGATCATAGCTGTGCCCAATTCAATATTACCAAGGCGTTAATTTTTTCCTCGACCATGGCGCAATATGTGATTGATAAAGAGCAATTACATACCGTCGTCGACTTTGTTGACGTAGATTCCGATAAATGGCGACAGTATGCACAAGAGGCGAATCCAGTGAAAAAATGGGTTTACCAGCGAGAATGGCGCACCTTGCAACAATTTGAAAATACCGTGGCGAATAAAGTGGTCCATTCGCTATTTGTTTCGCCGCAAGAAGCGGAACTATTCCGTCAGCAACTACAGCCTGCCACACGAGATAAAATTGGCCATTTATTAAATGGCGTGGATACAGAATATTTTGATCCGGCTAACCCAGATATTGAACCAATCAACGAGTCTATCGATGTCGCCTTTACTGGTGCAATGGATTACTGGGCTAATGTAGATGCGGCTATATGGTTTGTTAAGTCTGTATGGCCAATTGTGCGACAACGTTATCCGCAAGCCACCTTCTTTATTGTCGGTGGGAATCCGAGCACCTCAATACAGGCCTTACATGGCAAAAACGGCATCACCGTGACGGGTCGAGTAAAAGATGTACGCCCTTACGTATTGCAGGCCAAAATCAACGTCGCTCCTCTACAAATTGCCCGTGGCATTCAAAATAAAGTCCTCGAAGCCATGGCATTAGCCAAACCCGTTATCGCAACATCAATGGCAATAGAAGGCATTGATGCACAAAATGAACACATTAGCATTTTTGACGACGCAACAAACTTTGCTGATTCGGTTTGTGCTTATATCGAAAAACGGCAAGATGCGCCGATGAGCAGAGCATGGATTATTGAAAACCTGCAATGGCATGAGACATTGAACGAGTTGCCAGTGTTACTCAATCACTAAATTAAGCTGGCATAGAAGGATTTATATCAATGCAAAACAAAAATAATATAGGAATCCTACCGTTACTTATTACGGTTTTTGTGATTTGGGCGGGCTTGTTTTATGGCAGCATTGCTTCCACCGTTGATATTTGGGAGCGTTCGGAAACCTTTACTCACGGTTTCATCATTTTTCCAATATGCGTGTACTTAATCTATCAAAACTGGAGTGCATTAGAACGAGCAACGGTTAACCCTAATTATTGGGCGATCATCCCCATTTTAGCCACCATGGTAATTTGGTTACTAGGCAACTTGGCGCAAATGCTGGTAATTGAACAAGGTGCCACTTTTTTACTTTTACCCTTATTTCTTTGGCTAACACTTGGTAATCAGGCATGTAGAATTATTTTATTTCCGCTTGTTTTTTGGATGTTTAGCGTACCTGCGGGAGAATTTCTGATCCCCGCATTACAGGACCTGACGGCAGACATAACTGTCTATGCATTGCAGTTAACTAATGTCCCGGTTTATAGAGAGGGATTATACATAGCCGTACCGGGGGGATTATTTGAAGTCGCAGTAGCCTGTTCAGGTATTCGGTATTTGATTGCGTCGTTTACCTTGGGGACTTTATTTGCCTATTTAAGCTATACCAGTCGCAAGAAACAAATTATTTTTATTCTTTTCTCATTATTTTTACCACTGCTAGCCAATGGTATTCGAGCCTATGGGATTGTCATGATCGCCCATCTATCGGAGATGAAATACGCCACCGGTGTCGATCATCTCATTTATGGCTGGTTATTTTTTGGCGTGGTCATCCTGTTAATGTTTTATATTGGTAATATTTGGCGTGATCCGTTACCTGAGAGCTACCATTCCGACACCCCCAAAACCCGATTGAGTATTCGCTCCTCTTTACCACCTTTAATCTGTTTTTTGGCAGCAACATTTTTAATGCAAAGCTATCGGGCCAGTGTGGCCAATATGCCCGAAATTACTGATTTTGATCCCCAATCTGTCGTGCAACTCAACGGGGACAATAGCGATCCTAGCTGGTTACCCCGTTTTCAGAATCCGAGTATTGAGCAGACTGGACATACGCAAAATATAGATGCTTACATCGCCTATTATGGTGCGAACCGACAAAATCATGAGTTAATTAATAGCGTTAACCTAGTCTACAACGAGAGAGCCTGGTCAAAAGTGACGCGTCACTCTGGTGAACGGTTTAACACCATTGAAATTATTAACAGCCAAGGTACTAAACGCTTATTGGCATACACCTATGTCAATCAATGGCTCGTGAGTCCGTCGACGCTGAAGATTAAATTATCACAAGCCATTCAGGCTCTATTAGGCCAACCGCAAACGGGTTATTTCATCGCTATATCACTACCGTTAAATCCACTTGGTACTAATAAGGCAGAATTAACCGACTTTGCCGAGCAGCATTTGAACGAAACGTTGAAGGATGCGTTAAGTGCATCAAACTAAATTACATATCGCGCATATCATCTATCGGTTTGATACCGGTGGGTTGGAGAATGGAGTCGTTAATTTAATTAACCATCTTAATCCAGAGCGTTATCAACACAGTATTATCACCTTAACCGGGTGCAATCCTGATTTTGCAGCGCGAATAAAAACCAGCAATGTGCAATTTTTTGATTTAGCCAAGAAAGAGGGAAATGACTGGGGCATGTTTGTGCGCCTCAATAGGCAGCTTAAGCAACTGCAACCAGACATATTGCACACCCGCAATCTCACCTCGGTTGAATGCCAACTTGTTGGTTGGTGGCGTGGAATTAAAGTACGCATTCATGGTGAACATGGTTGGGATGTGAATGATTTAGGCGGCAGCAATCCCAAATATCAGTTATTAAGAAAACTATTTCGCCCATTTATCCACCATTATGTTGCCTTATCGTCAGAAGCCAAACATTACCTGCAGCATAAGATAGGCGTACCGGCAAACAAAACTACGCTGATTTGTAATGGTGTCGATACCCAAAAATTTGCCCCACAGTCAGATAAAGCCATCGATTTACCCGAGTCATTTTATGCCACCGGCAACCTGATTTTTGCCACTGTAGGCCGATTGGCCGAAGTCAAAAATCAACCCTTTTTACTTGAAGCTTTTATCCAGTTACGTCAGCAACATCCCCAATGGCAAGACAAGTTAAAATTGCTAATCGTGGGCGATGGTATCTTGATGAATCAGCTGGTAGCGCGAATCAAACAAGCCGGTATTGAAGAGCATGTTTATTTGGCCGGTAACCGACAAGACGTCAATAAATTAATGAATACAATGGATATTTTTGTTTTACCTTCCTTAGCAGAAGGTATTTCAAATACCATACTAGAAGCCATGGCTTGCGGATTACCCGTAATTGCAACCGCAGTGGGAGGGAATCCAGATTTAATTATGCCTGAACACCAACAAAGTCATTTAGTTAGTGTCAATGATGTGCAAACATTATCCAATGCAATGGCAATCTATATCGATAATCAAGATAAACTGGCGCAGGATCGTATTGCCGTTAGAGAATATTGCGTTAACAATTTTAGTATCGACACCATGGTGAATAAATATCACCAGTTATATCAATCATTTGGGCAGTAAGGACTACAAGAATGTGTGGAATCGCCGGTATTTTTCATCTAACTGAAAATAACCAATTAGACCCTAATATCATTGCCAAAATGAATGATCGTCAACATCATCGCGGCCCGGATGCCGGTGACTATTTTTTTGATCCTGGTGTTGCATTAGCACATAGACGCCTGTCGATTATTGATCTGGAAGGCAGCCCGCAACCCATGATGAGCGCAGACCAACGCGCTTGTATTGTATTTAATGGCGAAATTTATAACTACAAAGAACTGCATCAGGAACTCTCTGCCAAGGGCTATCAATTTAATACAGATGGCGATACCGAGACCATTCTAAATGCCTGGTTGGAGTGGGGCGAAGAATGCGTACATAAACTACGTGGCATGTTTGCCTTTGCCATTTGGGACAGACAAAAACAATGTATGTTTATCGCTAGAGATCGCCTTGGTATCAAGCCTTTTTTCTATTCATTACTGCCAAATGGCGAATTTATTTTCGGCTCGGAATTAAAGGTTTTAAAACAACATCCACTATTTGATAAAACCTTGCGAAATACGGCAGTGGAAGACTATTTCACCTTTGGCTATATTCCTGAACCCCACACCATTTATCAAAACACCTATAAATTATCTCCCGGCCACTGTTTTTTATTAGAAAAAGGCAACAATCAACTGCCGGTACCCAAAGAATATTGGGATGTTCCGGTACATTTCGAGAATGATTTATCCGCAGAAGCTGTCAATCAACAGCTTGTTGAACGATTAAAAGAAGCCGTTAAAATCAGAATGGTGGCAGATGTACCACTCGGTGCCTTTTTATCTGGTGGCGTGGATTCCAGCGCTATTGTGGCGTTGATGGCGCAGCTGCAATCCGATCCCGTCAATACCTGTGCTATTGGCTTTGATGTTAAAGCTTTCAACGAAACTGAATATGCCCAACAAGTGGCAGATCAATATAAAACCAATCATCGAATGGAAGTGGTCGATCAGGACGATTTTGATTTGGTCGATAAGTTAGCCGACTTATATGATGAACCCTATGCAGACAGCTCAGCGATGCCAACTTACCGAGTATGTGAGTTGGCCCGCAAGCACGTTACCGTCGCCCTTTCAGGCGATGGAGGGGATGAGTTATTTGCCGGTTATCGCCGTTATAACCTGCATATGCATGAAGAAAAAATACGTCGCTTATTGCCGCTTGGTTTACGCAAAGCGATTTTTGGCCCATTGGGCAAACTCTATCCCAAACTGGACTGGGCACCCAAATTTTTAAGGGCTAAAACCACTTTTCAATCAATGGCATTAGATACCGTTGAAGGCTATTACAACTCCATGTCCTTATTGCGCAAGGATGAAAGAAGAAAACTGTTTTCGGATGAATATAATGCCAGCCTGGGCGACTATTCTTCTCTTGAAGTATTCAGAAAATACGGTGACAAGGCCAAACACCTCGACCCGTTAAAAATCACCCAGTACATTGATATGAAAACCTATCTGGTAGGCGACATTTTAACTAAAGTCGACCGTGCCTCAATGGCACACTCGTTGGAAGTGCGAGTGCCATTGCTCGATCATAAGTTCATTGAATGGGCGTTTAACACCCCATCCGCAAGCAATTTATCTAATGGTGTAGGTAAAAGCGCGTTTAAAAAATCATTAGAGCCGCACCTGTCCGACGATATTCTGTATCGTCAAAAAATGGGCTTTGCAGTGCCACTAGTTGCATGGTTAAGAGGCCCGTTAAAACAACGTTTGTATGATGGATTACTATCCCAGCAAATGACGGAGTCGGGTTACTTTAATATGAAACGTATCAAGCGTTTAATTGATGACCATGTCAATGGACTAAGAGATAACAGCGCATCGTTATGGGCATTGCTTATGTTTGAATCTTTTATGCGTCAGCAATTGGATTGATTGTGATGAAAATTTTACATGTACTTGATCATTCTATCCCATTACATAGCGGCTATACCTTCCGCACCCGATCAATTCTCAAGCAACAACATCAATTAGGTTGGCAAACCTGTCATGTGACCAGCCCCAAACAAGGTGCTTTTGACAGTGAGATAGAAGAAGTCGATGGCTTGGCTTTTTATCGCACTAAGGTACCGCAAGGTATATTGACTAAAGTACCTGGCGTTAATCAACTTGCTTTAGTTAACCCGTTACGAGATCGAATTCTAGAAGCCATCAAGATTGAAAAACCAGACGTTATTCACGCCCATTCACCGGCTTTAAATGGTTTAGCTGCACTTAAAGCCGCTCAACAGGCTGGCTTACCTGTGGTCTACGAAATCCGCGCTTTTTGGGAAGATGCTGCAGTCGATCACGGCACTTGCAAGGAAGGGGATATACGTTATCGGTTAACTCGTAAAATGGAAAACTTTGTAGTTAATCGTGCAGATGCCGTGACCACTATTTGCCAAGGGTTACGCAATGATTTAATCCAACGAGGAGTACCTCAGGAAAAAATCACCGTAATTCCCAATGCAGTGAATATCGAGCAATTCAACTTAATCACTGATAAAGATGCTGAATTGGCTAAGCAATTGGCGTTGCAAGATAAAGTCGTTTTGGGATTTCTGGGTTCATTCTATGGCTACGAAGGCTTGGATCTGATTGTTCAGGCTATGCCTCAAATAATCCAGACCATACCTAATGCCGTGCTGCTGTTGGTGGGCGGTGGTCCTCAAGAACAGAATATCAGGGAACAAGTTAAAACATTGGGGTTGGACAATGTTGTCATTATGCCGGGCCGGGTGCCACATAACGATGTAGGACGTTACTATAGTTTAGTCGATCTGTTAGTTTATCCGCGCAAACCAATGCGTTTGACCGAATTAGTGACCCCCCTTAAACCGCTGGAAGCGATGGCACAAGGTAAGTTGGTACTTGCCTCTGATGTGGGTGGCCATAAAGAGCTAATTAAAGACAATTCCAATGGCTGGTTATTTGAAAGTGGTAATGTTACTGAGCTAGCCAATAAAGCTATTCAAATATTGAACCAACAACAGGATTGGCCAACGATAATCGCTAATGGCCGCAAGTACGTGGAGAACGAACGTAACTGGCGTAACTCTGTAGCCAATTATCAGCAAGTGTACCCTCAGCTAGTAGGCTCAAAAAAATGAGTCATTTTTTGATCCGGTGGCTAGCTAAACAATGAAAATATTAGTCTTAACCACTCTGTATCCTAATAGCGAACAACCTAGACACGGTATTTTTATTGAAAACCGTGTTTTGAATTTTAAAGCGATGTATCCCGATACTGAGATCAGAGTAATGGCTGCAATTCCCTGGTTTCCATTTTCATTCGGTATTTTTGGTGAATATGCAAAGTACGCCCAAATTCCCGCCTCTGAGGTGCGTAATAATCTCACCATCGACCATCCTCGTTATCCCGTCATTCCTAAGATAGGAATGAGTTTGGCCCCCATGTTGATGGCAATGGCACTGTTACCCAAACTAAAAAAATTACAACGTGACGGTTTTGATTTTGATGTGATTGATTGTCATTATTTTTTCCCCGATGGTGTGGCGGCGACTTGGTTGGCTAAAAAGTTAGGCAAGCCCATTGCTATTACTGCCAGAGGCAGCGACATACACTTAATACCCCAATACACCTTACCAAGACGAATGATTAAATGGGCGCTCAGAAATTGCACCCAGGCGATTGCAGTGTGTAAAGCGTTAGCCGATGAAATGCGGCATTTGGCCCCTCATTGTAAAAGTGTTGAAGTAGCCAGAAATGGGGTTGATTTAATTAAATTTTCTCCTGAAGAAGATAGAGATAAATTACGACAAAAACTTGGCATTACTGGTTTTACTTTATTGTCTGTGGGTAATTTAATAGAACTAAAAGGCCATCATTTAATTATCGAGGCATTAACACAGTTACCAAATATTCATTTATGCATTGCCGGGCACGGGCCACTGGAAAACAGTTTAAAAAAACAGGTAAAAGAACTTAACTTAGACAATCGAGTGACTTTCTTGGGTTTATTAAATCAACAACAATTACGTGATTATTATGCCGCATCAGATGCTTTAGTACTGGCTTCAAGCAGAGAGGGTTGGGCAAATGTGTTGCTTGAATCGATGGCCTGCGGCACGCCTGTTATTGCCACTGCAATTTGGGGCACTCCCGAAGTAGTTGCCAGTAAAGAAGCCGGTTTACTAATACCCGAGCGTAATGTTGAACAAATTAGACACACCATACAGCAATTAGTTGAACATCCACCAGTGCGTTCTTCTGTTCGACAATACGCAGAACAGTTTTCTTGGCAACATACTAGTGACCTGTTATATACCTTATTTACTAACCTGGTTAACCAATCACATGTTCAACAAGCACCCCGGACACAGTCGTTATGATAGATAGCTTATATCTCGCTGCCGACATATTGTGCCTATGCTATCTATTTTATTACTCTTCCAAAAAGGAAGATAAATAATGCGTGATCTAGCTTTAGTTTTTCTACTTTTTGTAGCTATCTTTTATGCATTTAAACGTCCTTATTTAGGTGTTTGCGCATGGGTATGGATTGCACTTACTGCGCCTGCAGACTGGGCATTTGGTTTTTCAACGCAATTTCGTATGAATCTGACCATAGTTATAATTACCGCTATTGCCTATCTATTAAGAATGGAAGATAAAAAGTTCAAAGGCGGCTCAATTAGCGTTTTAATCTTCCTTTTCGGGTTTTGGACAATACTGTCATCGTATTCAAACATTACCGTTTATCCAGAACAAGTCTGGGGTCATTGGTTTGAATTTATGAAAGTATTGATGTTATTTTTATTCATTATTCTTACTATGAGAAGTCGCTTACATGTAGACACTTGTATATGGGCAATTGTGCTTTCCATTTCTACATTTGCAGCATCTGGAGCATTTAAATTTATAGTATCTGGAGGAAGTTATAGAATTGTCGGTGTGGCAGGTCAGATACAAGACCGTAATGATTTAGTTGTCGCGATCAATATGTGTATTCCGTTAATTATTTATCTGGCGCAAACCTGTAAACATAGCATGCTTAAAAAGGGGCTATGGGGGTTGCTAGCACTAAATATTATTGCGGTAGTTGGTACATATTCTCGAGCTGGCTTTGTAGGGCTACTTATTATAGGCGCTGCATTTTGGTGGAAATCCAAAAGCAAATTAAAAATTGCAGCAATTGCACTATGCATTATTCCACTATTTTATTCATTTGCTCCCACTGAATGGAAAGAAAGGCAATCTACAGTTGAAACGGCGGCCACTCAGGATGGCTCATTTATTGGACGACTTTGGGCATGGAAAATATCGACTATGATTGCAGTGGATCACCCTTTAACTGGCGGAGGTTTTAGAGCCGTTATTGATCCAGCAATTTGGTATTATTACGCACCTATGACGCCTAATTATCCTCCACTAAAGACTCCACCAATACCAGATACTCAACACTCATTAGCCGCACATAATATATACATGCAAGTACTGGGCGATCATGGCTTTGTTGGATTAGGTTTATTCTTATTGATTTTCTATAGAGCTCTGAAAATAAATAAAGATACTCAAAAAATGGCGATACAACAAAACCAGCAATGGATCGCTTATTTGTGTAGTGCATTGAGTCTATCTATTATTGGATTTTGCATTAATGGCGCTAACGTGAGCCGAGCCTACTTTGATCTGGTATATGCCGTGCTAGGTATTATTGTAGTTATGCAGGTGAATCGCTCAGCGTTATTAGCAAAAACAAAACATCGCTCAGACACAGTGGAACAAATAAAGAGCGATAATCCAGATATTAAACACTCTTAGTTATCTATTGATTTGATTAAGGTAGCGACCTTGGCCGCTCCTTGTCGCCTAGAATACCTAGTTATATCGGTAACGGTATTTGTTGGTGGTGGTTGTAGCATTGTGATAATTGCACTTTTTATTTGCTCAACATCGTCGATTTCAGCACTAACAAAAGGGCAGTTAGCCTGATTGGCAATAGTAATAGTATCGCTATTTTCACCTGCTAACATCAGCACGGGCTTGCCCGCTCTGAAATATTCAAATAATTTAGCTGGAATTTGCCAGTCACAAGTGCGATGTTGAAAAATCATCAGTACATCAACACTGAACATTTCTGCTAATGCATAACGGTAATCTTTACGTTTTTTGAACTCGACAATATCGTCTATCCCTAATTCGATAACTCTTTGCTGATATTCATCATCATTACCGGTAGCTCGGAAACGGAATGCTATCTTATTATGATCAAGCAAATTTTGCTGTTTCAAGTCCGCCAAAGCCTGAAAAAAGCACTCGGGATCTCTCTCATATCTCGGTAAAAGTCCACTGTGTAAAAAAATCTTACGAGAGTCTTTAGCTAGAACAGGTAAAGATTCAAAATCAGTTTCATCAAAACCGTTTTCAATTAAATGAAATTTATTGTGCAATTTTTGAGGGTAACGTTTTTTATATTTTTTTATAGTTCCAGGAGAGGTAAAGATAACCGCTTTAGCACGATGAATAACTTTACTTTCTATCCACCGCAACATGCGTAGCTGTAAACTATTATGCCAAGTTTCCTCTTCCCAAACCGGATCTCTTAGATCAATAAATAACGGTTTTTTGTATAGCTTTGCGAGCATATAACCAATTACCAATGCGGATGCTATCGGATATGTTGCCCAAACCGCATCGACCTTATGTCGTTTGAAAATATGACGACTTTTTATCAAGGTTGAAGGGATCCAGCTTACCCACGGATCCGGTAATGCTAACCATGAAATATATTTTCCCTTTATGGCAAGATGTCGGCGAGTATCTAATGCCCAACTACGATAAATTGGAATATTATCGTCAATTTGTTCGAGTAATATATTATTATTGCTGTCGCTAAATTCATAAGCCGTTGAATTAGCGGTTAAAATAATAGGGTTGAAATTAAATTGTGGTAAATACTTAGCAAATTTGAGTACCCGTAAATACCCACTGCTAGCAGAGATCGGTGGGAAGTGAAAAGAAATCATTAAAATAGTAATGGGTTTGCTTACATCAGGCACAGCAAGAGATACAATGTTTTGAGAAATGAATACTTTGCAGACTGCATCTTTCTGTCAATTTAGTCAATATGAAAGCATTCGATGAAATATATTTCCTGGCATATATTCATTCAGAATTGAAATTAGAGGGATTAAGGTGAAAATTGGAATTGTTACAACATGGTTTGATCGTGGTGCAGCTTTTGTTTCTCGACAATATGCTGATGTTTTAGCTAAAGAAAATGATATCTTCATTTTTGCAAGAGGCGGAGAAAAATACGACAAAACATCAGAATATTGGCAAGTTTATCCTGTATTTTGGGGTAAAATTTTCAAAGACAGTGAAACCAGAATAGATTGGTCTGAATTTAAATCTTGGATTAAAGATAATCAAATCGATCTTGTTATATTTAACGAACAAAAAGATTGGGAAATCATCGTGGATGCCAAAAAGCTAGGCATTAAAACGATAGCCTACATTGATTATTACACACAAGAAACAGTACCATTTTTTAGTCTATATGATGGATTGATCTGCAATACAAAACGACATTTCAGCGTATTCGATTGGCATCCAGGCGCATTTTTTATTCCTTGGGGCACAGATCTTAACAAGTTCGACTTTTCTAAACTTGATCAAAAATCTGAATTTAAGAGACCGGTATTTTTTCATTCAGCAGGCATGGGAGGAATAAAATTACGTAAAGGAACTGATTTATTAGTACGCGCTTTTTCTGAAATTAAAACTGATGCCGAACTCGTCATACACTCGCAAGTGCCAGTAAATTACTATAAAGAAATAAGTGAGCTTATTTTGAATAATAAAAATATTACTTTTATTGAAAAGTCTGTTTCCCCTCCAGGGCTTTATCATTTAGGTAATGTCTATGTTTACCCAACTAAACTCGAAGGTATTGGCTTAACGATTTGCGAAGCACTCGCCATGGGATTGCCTGTCATCACAACTGATTGTGCTCCGATGAATGAATTTATTACTCATGGTGAAAATGGTTTACTCGTGTCGGTTGACAAATATATTAGTCGGCCAGACGGTTATTATTGGCCAGAAAGTATATGTAACCTGGAGAGCCTGAAAGATTCCCTGCAATATATTGTAGATAACTTTTCAGAAGTGAAAACTCTATCAGCTAACGCACTTAAGAGTGCAAATCAGCATTATGATTGGGAGGCTAATTCGGCACAACTATGCGAGATAGTCAAAAATGTGATGGAGAGCCCTTCCTTTAATGATGAAAATATCTCACATAAAGCATTAGGTTACACATTTAGTGAGAGAGAAAATGTTCGTTCACTTTTCAAAGCAATAACCAGAAAATTTAGACGTAATTTTTTGATAGGTTAAACGGATGTAAGTTAGCCTAATAGCGATAAATAAAGGAAATTATGTCATCAATTAAAAAGTCACTCGTTTGGTCTTTTAGTGAACGGTATATCAGTCAAATCATTACGCTCATTAGCTCGATGGTATTAGCGAGATTATTAACACCAGAAGAAGTTGGCATATTTTCTTTATGTGCTGCGTTAACTATGATGCTAACTATTTTCCGGGATTTTGGAGTTAGTGAATATATTATCCAGGAAAAAGAGCTAACTAAAAATAAATTGACGGGTGCTTATGCATTGGCCTTTGTCATGGCCTGGTCTATTGGTTTTATCTTATTTTTAGTCAAAGACAGCATTGCCAGTTTTTACCAAGAACCTGGGGTTGCTCATATAATCGCCGTGCAAGTACTTAGCTTTTTAGTTTTGCCACTCGCGTCTCCCGGTTTTGCGCTATTAAACCGGGAAATGAGCTTTAATAAAATATTTCTTGTACAAACCCCTTCCACCCTAATTCATGCTATTACAGCCATTTCATTAGCCTATGCTGGCTATTCCTATATGAGTTTAGCTTGGGCATCATTAGCCAGTATTATTTCACAAACGATACTTGTAACTTATCTTAGACCCAAAGAATCACTATTAATGCCAAGCCTAAAACAAATGCGATATGTCTGGCGATTTGGCATGACCTTTAGCTTATCCCGCACCATTGAAGTGGTAATGAACAATGCTCATGAGCTGATCATTAGCCATCAGTTTGGCTTTGCTCAATTAGGTATTTTTAGCCGTGCAATGGGATTGGTTAATTTATTTTGGGTAAATGTAACTTCCGCTGTCACACGAGTAGCAGCTCCTTCTTTTGCGTTATCATTTCATAAGTCACGAGAAAATTTACTGGCCGATTATTGCAATGCCATTGCTTATTTTACGGCTTTAGCTTGGCCATTTTTTGCCTTTGTCGCATTAGAATCAGAGAATATTATTTATATTCTATTTGGTGACCAATGGCTAGCCGCCGCTCCTATTGCAACGATTCTAGCTTGCAGTCAATTTATATGCACTTTTTCAACACTTGCCCCCAATGTACTTGTAGCAACAGGGCATGTTAAAAAGCGCTTATGGATTAGTATGATAATTGCCCCGATACATATTATCGGAATTATCATTGCTTCATATTTTAGCGTGTACTGGATTGCTGGTATCTGGGCGTTAACCTGGTCGATTGCAATGGTTTTATATAATTATCATTTATACCAAATAACAGGGTTTACTTATAAACAACTTTTTAAATCAGCCTCTCCAAGTATGTTTATTTGTATCATGACCATAGCGCCGGTAACACTCATAAAAATATTGGAAGTTGACTCAATGAGAAATTCAATTTCCATTTTCCTATTAAATTGCATATTGTTCGCCATTGCGTGGCTAATAATGATTTATGTGACTAAGCATCCGTTTTCCAGAGATATTTCTTCTGTTATAAATAATCTAAGAAAACATAAACGGATTTAAGTTTATCTGATGAGCATAATTAAATGAGAAATAACATGACTAGTGAAACAATGAATGAACTGAAAATTGCCGTTGTTATTCCTTACTATCAAAAAAAAGCCGGGTTATTAGTAAATTGCCTCCGCTCAATATTCAATCAGACCATTGCAGCTAATGTGCAGGTCATTATCGTCGATGATAGTTCTCCATGCTCAGCTTCCAGTGAACTACAAAGCACAACTGAATTTCCAGACGATAAAATAACATTAATTGAACAGGCAAATGGTGGGGCTGGCGCTGCCAGAAATAGGGCTCTTAATGCGGTAACTACTGATACAAATTATGTCGCATTTTTAGATTCAGATGACAGTTGGAAACCGCACCATATAGAGAATGCTATAAAAGCATTAGAGCAAGGCTATGATGCCTATTTCTCTGATTGGTGGTCTTATAATTTTCCCGAATCGACCAATTTTGAACGTATTCAAACACTTGACCCCACTCAACATAAACTAGTTGCTGGCCTATCGGAAGTTTATGAATTAGGTATGACGCCGATAGAGCATATCCTTAGTGATGGCGGTGGAGTGATACAGACTTCAACCGTGGTGTATAACTTTAAAAAATACCCGAATCTGCGCTTTCGTGAAGAATTTTTTAATGGACAGGACTTTTTCTTCTGGATGGATATGGGCCAACTTGGTGCACAGTATGTATTTTCGACTCAAGTAGGTTGCGATAATGGCGAAGGTATTAATATCTACCAAGGTTCAGGTTGGGGAACCGAACATTCATTACGAAGAGTTCGTAACGAAATGTTTGTTTGGGTCTCTGCAGAAAAATTTTACCCATTGAGTACAGAGCTCTTTAAAAAGAATCGTAAAAAAATTGGTAACCTACAAGAGGCTTTCGCTCGGGATATTTTTCATCGCTTGATAAAAAGAAAACCAATCAATCGTGATTACTTTGTAGATATTCTTAAAATGAAACCCAATAGTATTTTTTATCTACTTTTTATGCCATTTCGAATTGTGGCAGAAGTACTTATAAATAAGCTTAAATAGCCTATTTTATAGGATAGCCCACCTCGTTTAACATATTCTTTAGACCCGGTAACTGAAAACCCATTTTATATGCAGAGGCCGCTCTTTTTTGGGCGTTTTCGTAATCCTTAAGTTTAAAATAAGTTAATCCCATATTGTATTCTAACTCAGCTCCTTCCATCCCCTGCTTGATTGATTCTTGATAGTATTCTAGTGCTTTAGGGTATTCCCCTTGGCGGTGTTTATGAATAGCCCAAACCATCCATAATTCAGGTTGTTTACCGCCAAAAATACTAATGGCTCTTTGGAAGTAGCAATCGGCAGTATAAGGCAATGCTTTTTGTTTTTTCGCGTAGTATTCGGACGTACTTCTTTTATTCTCAAACCTAGATGCCGTGTCAAGGGCATCGACGTTATTAGGGATTGCCCGTAACGTATAATCAAGATCTCCAGCCAGTTGAATTGATGTACGCCCTTTTTTAAGTATTTTAATATCATTAGTAAAATGATAATTGGTCACAATAGTCACACTATTTTCTTTTTTTCTACCGCCAGCGCCTAATGCATGATTTGCGGGATCAAAATAATCTATAGGACCATATTGGTCAGGACCATAAATAACTTTTCTGCATACCCCACTCTGCCCAGCTAACACAACGGAACACATGCAGCCCCACAATAAAATAGCGAATGTTAGTTTGGTGCGCATATAAAGCATATCTTTATTTCTCGCTTGCAATATACGACAAATATAATATATCCAAATTGAAATAGCGATAATGGGCTTAACTTAACCATTGCTATAAGTTTTTGATTTAGCAACAATAGTCGTGTTCATGGAAGTATTGAGTAAATATAATGAGTTCATCCGCTTTACCTATCACCCACAAACGCCTTGAAACGGGATTTTCCGAGGATTTTTACTGTCAGGTTGTGATTAGTGCACATAACAAAGTCAGTCATTTTGACAGTGATGAGTTAAATATTATCTGTAGCAGTAATATTCAAATTCATGGGCAACGCTCTAGTGCCAAGGATATAGCGCAGCGATACCAAGCACGTCGAAACATTAGTGATTTATACAGTAATCTTAATGGCGCGTTTTGGTTGTTAATTGTTGATAAAAAAAATCAAACTATATCGCTGGTTAACGACCACGTTGGTATTCAGCCCTGTTATTACACTTTGCAAAATGGCAATTTGTATATCAGTGACTCACTTAAATTAATCAAACAACAAGAGTCTGTTAGTTGCACATTGGCGCCCCAGGCCATTTATAATTATTTTTACTTTCACTGTATTCCGGCACCTGACACTATCTATAAGGAGTGTTTTAAACTCGCCCCAGCTAATGCGGTTATTTTTGACGCCAATGGTGCATTCACAACTGAGAACCTATATCGCCCCATATTTGCCAAGCATTTAGATAATCCTCAACAAGCACACATAGATTGCTTAAGCGTTATTGAACAAACGGTTAAACAACAAGTCACTTCGGATTGCGGCGCGTTCTTGAGTGGTGGTCTGGATAGTTCAACCGTTGCGGGTATGTTAGCCAAACATCAGCAACCAGCGAAAACATTCTCCATTGGTTTTGAAGTCCCCGCTTTTGATGAAACAGCGTATGCCCAAATTACCGCCGAACACTTTAATACCCAGCATGAAACGTTATATTTGAAACCAGAGATGGCCGCCAAGGAGTTTGTTAAAGTCGCGCAGTACTTTGATGAGCCTTTTGGTAATTCATCTGCCATGGCTGCCTATTTTTGTGCCACCTTCGCTAGGGAACATGGTGTTACCCATTTATTAGCCGGCGATGGGGGCGATGAATTGTTTGCTGGCAACGAACGCTACGCAAAACAAAAAGTATTTGAACATTTTCATCAAGCCCCAAAGTGGTTACAGGCCTTACCCAGATTAGCCTTTAATAACCCGTTGGCTGCGAACCTTCCCGGTTTAAAAAAAGCCACCAGCTATATTAAACAGGCAGATGTGCCATTGCCGGACAGGCTGGAAAACTACAACTTTATTAAACAGCTGGGCGCTGACAATATGTTCCCCGCTGCTTTTTTAACTGAAGTAGATCAAGAACAACCGATTGAACTTAAGCGCCAGCGCTATAAACAATGCACCAGCGATGATCCCGTCGACAGTATGTTGTATCTGGACTGGAAATTTACCTTAGCTGATAACGATTTAGTCAAAGTCACTAAAATGTGTGAACTAGCCGGGGTAACGGTGGATTTTCCGCTACTAGATCGCAAGTTGGTTGACTTTAGTTGCACTATCCCGGCTGAAATAAAATTACCCGGTGGTGAGTTACGGGATTTTTATAAAAAATCCTGTAAGAGCTTTTTGAACGAAGCCACCTTAGCCAAAAGCAAACATGGGTTTGGTTTACCTTTTGGCGTATGGATGAAAGAAAACCAGCAACTTAAAGAATTAACATTAGCGTCTTTACAAGCCTTTAAAGCCCGTAAAATTGTTAATGATTCTCTTATTGATCAGGCGCTTAAAGCCCATCAAAGTGTCCATGCCGGTTATTATGGTGAATTGATATGGATAATGGTTATTCTGGAATTATGGTTACAAGGTAACGAATAGTCATGTTGCATTGGATGCTAAAACAACTATCTCAACTTACCAGTAAGAATAAACTTAGCATTCTTATTTACCATCAGGTTTTTGCGCAAAAAGATCCCATGCGTCCTTCTGAGCCAGACGCAGCCGAATTCGATTGGCAAATGAAATTGCTAAAAGACCATTTTAATCCTTTACCACTCAGTGAAGCCATTACCTTGCTCAAGATGAATAGGCTACCGGCCAATTCGGTATGCGTTACCTTTGATGATGGTTATGTGAATAATCTGACTGTCGCCCAGCCCATATTGGCTAAATATGAGATTCCAGCCACCGTTTATGTGGCCACCGGTTTTAGCCAAGGTGGTAATATGTGGAATGATCGACTGATTGATCTAATCGGCAATAGCAGTCTATCGGAATTTAATTTATCGACATTACAATTACCCAGCGAAAACGTTACCGATATCACTAGTCGCCGAGAATTAGCCTATAAATTAATCCCATTAATTAAATATCAGGACTATCAGCAACGCATTGCCATTATTGATCAGTTATATGCCGATAATCAGGCCGATGAAGTGGCCAATAAAATGATGAACCCTGCACAGATAAAACAACTCGCAGAAACCGGGGTAGAAATTGGTGCTCATACGGTTGATCACCCCATTTTAGCTAGTCAAAGTGCTGAACAACAACACCAACAAATTAATCAAAGTAAACAGCAATTAGAACAATGGCTACAGCAGCCTGTAGTGGGTTTTGCTTACCCCAATGGCAAACCTGTTGAGGATTATCCACTGAGCGCAGTGGAAATTGTTAAACAAGCCGGGCTTGATTATGCGGTATCGACCAGTTGGGGGATATCCACACCACAAAGCGATATGTTTCAATTAAACCGCTTTACCCCATGGGATAAGTCACCACTTAAGTTCCATCTTCGGATGGTTAGAAATATGCTGCCCTAAACGTGATAAACGGAAGCACTAAAAATGCCGCAATCGCGACTTATTTAATTATTTTGCATGTTTTGCTCGTTATTTTAATCGTCAAAACAAATTTCATTCCTAGAGTAATAAATAAGCTGGGCTATGCCCAACCATCAGAAGAGCTGGGAGAATACTACTATAAGCAATTGGCGTTCCAACATCGGGTTGATAAAAATCTTCCATCTCAATCAATTATTTTTATAGGTGATAGTCATATTGCGAGCCTAGCCGTGTCTGCAATTAGTGATCACTCTGTAAATTGGGGGATTGGCAAAGACACGACTTGGGGAGTATTACAACGTATATCAACTTATGCTTCTTTAGACAAAGCAAAACTAATAGTTATTGCAATTGGATTCAATGACTTAGCTATTCGTAGCGATAATGAAATAACACAAAATTACCGCGCAATAATAACACGCGTTCCTCCACATATTCCTATTTTATTCAACACGATTTTGCCAGTAAATGAAACGGTTAAAAATAGTGTCTCATTGAATCAGCGCATAATAAACATTAATAAAGCATTACAAGATATTTGTAATCAATCAGAACGATTAGATATTTTAGACATGACAGATGTCTTAATCGGCAAACAGACCAGTTTGAGGGATCAATATTATCTTGCTGATGGGATTCATTTGAGCCAAGCAGGTAATCAACTTTGGATAAGCAACATAAAAGCCTTTATCCTACATGACAAAACAAAAAAAAGCATATAGACGTATGGACACTAAAATCACATCCCCTAGATCACAGTATATAGATCAATTAACCTGGCTACGTGGCATTGCTGCATTTTTCGTTATTGTCTCGCATTCTATTAATGCAACCAATGTTGCATATGTAAAGCACGATACAGTTGATCATTTTCTTTGCCTGACGTTATTGAATTTAGGTAGCTTTGGAGTGGTGTTATTCTTCGTACTAAGCGGTTGTACGCTATATATCAGCAATGCCAGTAAGGTCGGTCATCGGTATATTCCTCAATTTTATATCAAGCGTTTTTTCCGGATCTGGCCACCTTTTGTGATGGCACTCATCATTTATATGTTGTTTAGCCTGTTTTTCCGGATGGCATACACCTCCCCTCAAGGCTATTGGATCGAAAAGCAGTTCTTAGCAAATTATGACTTTTTTGATGTGCTCAGCTATTTAAGTTTAACCTTTAATATTACCGGTCCAGAAGGATTGTTTAATAATGCGTTTTGGAGCTTACCTGTTGAGTTTCAATATTATTTAATCTTTCCATTGATGATTGCTTTATTACGTTTAAGTGGTGTGCTGGGTGTGATATCACTATGCGGATTACTCTATTTTTTACCTAAATTAGGCTTCGTGAATTACGAAGCTCCGGCTTTTTTTAATTTAGCTTATACCTTCGGTGGGGGAGTTTTGATTGGTTATATCTATACGAAAAAAACCTTTCATTTATCGGCCCGTATTGGTGTGGTTTTATTATGCTCATTCCTTTTATTAGCATCTGCAGTAACTAACCGAGTGTTTGATTTACCTGATGTAGTGATATTGTCGAACCAGTGGAATTGGTATGGGTTAATTGGTATAGCGACTGTATTTACCTGCCTGTTTTCTAACTTAAATCTGCATGGCAAAATTAAAACGTTTTTAATGCATTACGGTAATATTTCTTATAGTACATACCTTTACCACAATGTATTTATCGGTATGGCAGTTTTATTTAGTTTACATTTTGGGGTTCATTCTGGAGGATTAAGATTAATCCTAACATTTACATTTACCTTAATTGCGACCTATTGGGCGGCCACGATATCATACAAATATATAGAGATGCCGTGTATTAAATTAGGTCGGAACATTAGTAAACACTAACTATTGAGTTTTTTAAACAGTTTAATAAATGCCAATAAAAAATTGATCGGGTACCAAGTTAAATGATTGATTGGACGAAGTTCTGAATCTAAACGTTTGTGCCATTCCATTGCTTTACCAAAAAACTCAATGTTATGAATCCCTTCTTGAGGATGCTCAGCATAATAGCGCAGCATATCGACTTTCATTTGTAGAGCAGGGGACGATTTGCTATAAGCATCATCAAAGGTGGTTTTTAGAATAATTAGAGTATGATTTTGAATAACGCATAAATCACAAGCAACAATCTGTTGGTCAATAGTGTAATACCATACGCAGGCTTGGTTTTTCTGAGCAAGTTTAGCCATCATCTCTGTATAGTATTTTCCTTGAATATTATCCGGTTCAATAGCGGTTCCTAAATCAGCTTTCCAGCTTTTAGCCTCTATTTCGGCATAAGTTTTAACACCTTGTACTACATCCTCAGGAGTATCGACTTTATAGCAATCTAATTGCTGTTCTGCTTTAGCGGCTCGATTGATGACTTTGTTATAGTTTTGCCGCAAGTTTTTGCCTAACGATTTAAAATAATCGTCAAATATCTCAGGAACAGGTCTATTCCCAGTAATAATATATTCGCTCAATTCATATTGTTGCTTGTTGGGAAGCGTCAGATTTTTACTATCGAGTTGCAAGAAATCTAATTGGATGACAACCCCTGGTAATGCTTTACACAGGGACTGTAATAGTTCGTCAGTGAAATGATTATGAGTTGTAACCATTAAACACAATGGGGCTTGTGATGGCATGATAGTTTCCCACCTTCCCCATGCTTTTTTACGTAAAAAAAGCATGCAATTGATTGCACCCTGTTCTCTCCCAATAGCCAATAATGCATCATCAGAGAAATAATATGCCAGTAACGGTTCAATAAACTCGGTATTCAAAATAGCTAAATTTTGGTTATCTTGATTTAACTCATTCCAACGCTTTTTATATTGTTTAAACTCGTTTGCAGGTAAAAAAGTCCATTCCATTTTATTGGCACTCCAAAGATGTAATTGCTTGAATGATTATATCTAATTCGGACTTTAATAATTGTTGATGGCATGGTAACTGAATCAATCTCTTACGATAGTCTTGACTAACTTCACAATCCGAGATCGCCACTTCTTCCCAACGTAATATCTGAATGCCTTTTTTTCTTAATTCAGCAAAATACTTTTCGTGTTTTAATAAGAATGGTACAACATAAGGAACACTGTGATGAACCTTATTATATAAGGGCTTTCCTATATCTGAATTAACTAAATGATTAACCAAATAAGTAAAATTCTCCTGCCTTTTTTGTATGATCTTATCGATACAACTGTGACGTAAAATAAGCTCTGTGTGACGAAATCCACTGGAAGTTAAATCTTTTTCAGAAAAATAAGTGAGTGATGGTAAATTTTTACTTTCTGCCTTTTTTAACACATTCACTTCTGGTACACGTTTACTTCCGCGATTGAATTTCTTTCTTATTTTATTAACTAAAGGGATTACTCCTACTAAAAACATTATACCTTTTATTTCTTCCAGCCAAGTGCAGTAACTCACTCGCGGAAAACTAATCTTTTTAAAATACAGCGCACCACCATCTATACTAGGTAATAGTTTGTTTATACTACAAATTTTAGCATCTGACTGAGTATTCAAAGGGTGACTAATACCTAAAAAATCAAACAATGCGTGAGCACAATCCTCAATAACCAGAATATTTTTCTGCTGAACTGTATTAATGACCTGTTGAATATTTTGAGCAAAACCAAAATACCGAATGACCACACAATGAGTAACATCATCTTTGAGAATATTTTTGAGTTGCTCAATATCAACACTAAGATCAGGCAATAATGGATAAAAGCGAATCTCATAATTTAGCCATATAAAGGGTTCGACTAAAGCAGGGCAGTGGTAAGCAGGAATAAGCACGATATTCTTTCGGTCAGTATATTGTAATTTTTGACCTGCAATTCCCATCGCACCTCTACCATTACGGGTTAGCAATATATGGGATGATTTTTTTAGCGAGGCTCGAAAATCTAACTTTCTGAATTGGAATTTAGGCGACGCCTTAATTATTACTTCAGGAAAATCGTTCGCGTTAGCTATTGTTGGTGGGAATAATACTTCCATTTATCCATAAATTTTTATTAGTATGTATTAAACTCATGCTACCAACATTGTACTTTAGGTAACAATTTTTTATTCGGTTATTTGAAATAAACACCGCTAAATTAAGGGAAGTAAGTTGCTTAATCTTGTAATTAAAATAATCAATAACCTGCAGTTAACTCAGTTACCCACATCATGTTGATATCAGGCCATTTCATCCCTTCCTCGACAGGTAATATTCTCCTCACGCAGTATGGTGAATTGTCCGACACCGCGATTTTGTGTTTACCCTCAATTACTGAAGAGTTGAACCTAGCGCGGGCTGTGGTAGCCAAACAGGCACATATTTTTGCCACACAGGGAATTGCGACAGTCAGTTTAGATTACGCAGGGACAGGTGACAGTGAAGGCGAATTTGAGCACGTGACTTGTGACGATTGGCTAGCAGATATTATTCATGCCGGTGAATGGATGATGGCTCAGGGAGTGAAGCGCATTATATTGTGGGGCGTACGATTTGGTTCTTTATTAGCGTTAACTCATCAACAATTGCTAGCGGATAAATTACCTATAGTAGCGCAATTACATTGGAAACCGGTTATGAATGGTAAACAGTTCGCCAGCCAGTTTTTAAGAATTAAACAAGCCAAAAGTATGATGACCAATGGTACGGACAAAACTAATTGGCGAGAGCTTATTCTTGCGGGAGATACTGTTGAAGTAGCGGGTTATCCGCTAACCGGCAATCTTTTAACCTCTATGGAAGCCTTAAAAGTATCTGCTGATTTTCAGCCCAATACCCCTCTTGCTTGGATTGAACTGGCCGCTAATACGCCCACGCCCGCGGTGACGCGCTATATGGATAATTGGCCATCTGATACTTGTCAATTAGAGTGCATTAATACCCCCGCTTTCTGGCAAATTCCCGAAGTATTTGATTTACCCGATTTATATCCGCTTAGCTTAGCGGCATTGAAACAGTTGGAGATGGTTTAATGGAATCGGCGATTAGTTTCAAGATTAACCAACATGCTACCTTGGGTATTTTACATCGTCCTGAATCTGCACTCCCTACAGCAGTATTGGTTGTGGTGGGAGGGCCTCAATATCGGGTAGGCAGCCATCGGCAATTTGTGCAATTGTCCCGGTTTTTAGCTAACCAAAACATTGTTAGTTTTCGCTTTGATGTAAGAGGAATGGGCGATGCCGCTGGAGCGAAACAACCATTCGAGCAACTGGATGAGGATATTAAAGCCGCAACAGATTGTTTATTAGCACAATGCCCTGAGGTATCTAAAGTCGTAATCTGGGGATTATGTGACGCTGCCTCGGCAGCCTTGTTATATGCCCATCACGATTCACGTATTAGCGGTTTGGTATTACTTAATCCATGGTTACGTAATGATCAGGCAATGGCTAAAACCATGGTAAAGTTTTACTACCTGCAACGATTACTATCTAAAGCGTTTTGGCAAAAATTATTTAGTGGCAAGGTCAATATCGGAGGTAGCCTGAAAGAAGCCAAAGGCATGGTATCGAGCAGTTTACAAAAAGATCAGCAAAACACTCAAAGCTATCAGCAAGGTATGTTAGTCGGGGCACAACTGTTTAATGGGCCGGTTTGCTTAATATTAAGCGGCAATGATTTAACTGCACGAGAATTTAGTGAACAAACCAAAGCCGAAAAAAAATGGCAATCAGTGGTTAAACAAAAATGGCAGGAACATAAACTACCTGAAGCCGATCATACTTTTTCTGCTAATACACACAAACAACAAGTTGAGTTAATCACATTAAAATTTATCACAACATACCAATAATCCAGCCTGCCTTTGTAAAAGAGTCTCTTCGATAACATGCTTTTACGATTCATTATAATATTTTTACTGTTGCGCAATATTGGTATATGCCAAGCGAATAACATCTTGCTAGATGGTATCAAAGTTGCCGATCTAACTAATGCGATGCAAAAGGCTAACAACGGCAGTGTTATTTTGCTTAGCGCTGGTCGCTTTGAGCAAGCGGGGGTTTTAAGCGCGAATAACGTTACAATTCGTGGCGTTTACGGTAAAACGATTTTGCATGGTAAAACTATCTGGGGTAAAGGTGCTTTAGTTATACGGGGAAAGCATACCCTTATTGAGAATATTGAATGTTTTGATATTCAGGTTAAAAATCAAAATGGCGCGTGCATCAGACTCGATGGCAGCGACCTGGAAATCAATAACGTTTACTTTCACGATGCCGAGCAAGGCATATTAACCGGCCCTAATCCAGGTCATGTGGTCATAAACAACAGTCGTTTTGAACGTTTAGGCAAAGCCGGTCAGGCCCACGGAATTTATATTGGCGGCGGCTCATTACTTATCAATAAGTCACGATTTTTATCATCAAAAGATGAGGGACATGAAATCAAATCCCGAGCCAGGGAAACGGTGATTATGAATTCAGTCATTGCGTCGATGGACGGGCACGATAGTCGCCTTATTGATATTCCCAACGGTGGCAGTCTAAAAATTGTCGATTCGGTTTTACAACAAGGTCAATTCACCAGTAACTGGAATTTAATTGGTTATGGGTTGGAAGGCATTAAACACCAAACCAATAGCATTACCATTCAGGGGAATATTTTTATATTAGATCGTCCGGGCGGGAGTCAGATCATGCATGTTCAAGGTAAGCCCGCGCCCTATTTATTCTCGCAAAATACTATTATTGGATCATTTCGCGATCCTATATTCGATAACAGTAATTTATTTTACTCATCTCGCCAACAAGCCGGCTTGGGCGACTTTCCACAATTACAAAAAGATTAACTACTTTTCCTTGCCAAGCCCTATCCGGTTAGCCATCGTCAACCACGGATGTGTTTGTGTCACTGCGATAAATCCAATTAAAACGTAATGAACAATAAAGAAGCGTACCATCAGTTCTTGAGCGGGGAGGTAATGCTCACGATCGGCGCTAAACAAAAATTGCATCGCAGAAAATACCTTACCATATTTTAAAATGACGCTTTCTAATCCAAGTTGCAGTAGCCAATAGCCTAAAGGTGCGGAACACAAAATGAATAGCGTACTTACCGCTTTCCCCTTTGAATTTAGCTTCCGTAACATTGTGAGTACTAACCCGCAATGTAGTAACAGGATAAAATACAGTGCGATAAATACACTATAAAACGAACGTCCTTGATACTTAAATAGTTCAATTAGATTATCGGTGGCAGCAAAGTGAATCACTACTAAATAGGTAATCGCCATAGCAATAACTAACAACAACAGCATATGTAAATGACGAACCTGAATCGCATAGCGCAGTTTTAGTACGATGCCACTGCTATAAAATAGCGCGACTGAAAATAACAAAAACAAGCCAACAAAACGGTAAAGCATTTCTATTTCCGGCAATCTGCCCCACACCGGAGAGCCAAGAATATCGTGAATACTTTCCAATGGAAAAATGACTCGAACGAGCAACCAAGCAACTAATGTATGGATTAAAATCCAAAATTCTGGTCGGATAGGCAAACGCTGTTTGATGACAGCATTATTTGCGGCGTGTCGGGCTGGCTGATGTTGTTGCAATACTATTGCCAAAGGTAAACCAAATACCCAAAAGCCGCACAATACTAATCCCACCAACCTCAGCCAGCGAAAATCACCGGCCACCAACTCCTTAATGTTATATGGCACGGCAGATAGATTAAGTAACCAAGAGAGAATTACAGCCAGTATGATGACTACCAATCCCATTACCCAACTATTGGTTAGTTTGCTTTCATGAATGGTTTTATGTACTTCAACCGCTTTGTCGTTGGTTGGTTGAGTCGCTCGGTTAGTCTGTGCATTATTTTCATGAATAACATTCGGTTTGGGGCGACTGGATAATAATTGCATCAATTTACCGCCTAGAAATAATCCCCCCCATGCCAGCAAAACATCGGTTGAATTAGCGGTTTTTTCCGGTATCAGAACTTGTCCAAATTCCAGCAATAAAAATAACCCCGCTCCCGCGGCCCACACTAGCCAACGCAGGCTTTTGTTTTGCACGTTAATAGTTACATATGCAATCCATACCCCAAACGGCATTGCAATTAGAACTTTCTGCAACAAACGGGTTAACGCATTGTATTCACTAGTGAAATAATAAGTTTTAAATGGAACAGAAAAGAAACCATCTAACTTAGCGCTTAATTCGGCTTGGTTGATTTGCCAATTAAACGGATACCAATACACTAACAGTAAAACAATCATCCATGCGGCTCCGCTTAGCCACATAATTGATTTACTCGTAGAAATACTCGTCACGTCAGGGTTAGCGGAAGTTAATTGAGGCGAGATGTATTTTTGATACAAATATAGTCCGATTGCGGCTCCAATACCTGCGGTAATCACGTCGGTAACATCCGTAGAACGGCTGTACACAAATAACTGGCAAAGTTCGATACCAGTAGCCACCAGTACGACTGTCCACCAAACTCGGCGATAAGATAGCGGTTTATATAACAAGGTGAGAATTGCCAGCGGGATCCACAACATGATATCAGTCAGGATCTCATACGCAATCAGCAGCGCACTACCTGAAAATGTGGCAAAAGGCAGTATATTAATCCGACCTTCTTTCCATTTATGGTAAAGCTCTATTGGGCTTAAATACAGGTCCAGTGGCATAACACTATAAATAAACACTCCGGCCACATACAGAAACAATAAGTTACGCCATTTATGATTTCCCCCTGATGTTTGGAACCAATTGTCTAACCAAGTGAAAAAGCGATGATAAGTAAATTTCCAAACAGTAACACCGATACCACCGCCAATAAATTCCGCCATAATATCGTTCTGTGACACTGTACGCTGTGGGAAATATAGTTGAGTAAACTCAATACATGCAGCTAATACAGCGCTAGCGATGTAGACGACTATCATCAAAAGTGCTGTTGTATGGTGGGAATAGGGGCGATTAAGGATGAAAAATGACATCCATAAATAACTAAGTGGAAAAAATAGCAAGCCATTGGCGACCCAATCAGCACGAGAATGAATATCTAACTGTAAATAGGGGATTGCCTTGAACTGTCTAACGGCTTCGCTGAAGGGAATATAGTGATATTCCAGTGGAACCAGGCTGCCATAAATAACAAAGATGCTATAAACGACAGCGCAACCAAGGATAAATTTGTAAGTACCGGATTCAACTTGCATATCACCGGATCCTGTTAGTTAAAGTAGTATTTCTGCAACGTTAGGATGGCCCAAAAAGTCTTGAGGACTGGCAGTAGGGCCATACGCACCAGATTGATAAACCACAAACCAGTCACCGATTTCCGCTTCCGGTAGCGCGATCTTATCGGCTAATGAATCCAGAGGTGTGCATAAAGGCCCTGCTACGTTGACCGCTTCACTGGCAGGTTGATTTAATTTATTGCCAATCGCCACCGGATAGTTTTTGCGGATCACCTGACCAAAATTACCTGAGTTAGATAAATGATGATGCAAACCACCCACCGTCATCAAATAGGTTTGGCCACGGGAGACTTTTTTATCGGTGATCTTGCAAGCATAAACACCGGCTTCTGCTACCAGAAAGCGACCTAATTCAATAACCAGCTCGGTGTTTTGCAGATCGATGCTAGTGGCTGCCAGCAAGGATTTAAGGTTTTCGCCAATCGGGGCTAAATCCAGACGTCGTTCACCCGGGAAATAGGGAATACCGAATCCGCCACCCAGGTTGACTGATTTGACCGGCACTGGAGTGAGTTCAATAAGTTTTTCTGCCAGACTAAATGTTTGATTATGCGCATCGATCAACGCCTCGGATTTGAGATTCTGTGAGCCACAGAAAATATGAAAACCGTGGAATTCGATAGCCTGATAATCAAGTTCCGGTAATATTTCGACCAAACGCTCTTCATCAATACCAAATTGTTTGGGGCCACCGGCCATTTTCATGCCAGAAGCTTTAAGTTCAAAAGCAGGATTGACCCGAAAGGCAATATGCGGTTTTTTACCCAATCGCTGACCCGCTTCGATTGCACGAGCAAGTTCTGTTTCGGACTCAATATTCAACGTCACCCCCGCCACTACAGCAGCTTCAATTTCGGTGATTTGCTTGGCCGGTCCGGCAAAACTGATATCCCGCGCATCGGTAGAGGTCTGCAGTGCTAATATCAATTCCTTTTGGGACGCGACATCCAGACCATCAACTAATGGACTGATAAAGTTTACTATTGCCGAATTAGGATTGGCTTTAATAGCAAAATGCAGCTTGATAGGTGCAGGAATATATTGCTTAAACTTGGCGATTTGCGCCTGGATCACATTTTTGTCATACGCATAAAAAACCGCTTTGCCAAGTAATCCGCCAATGGCATCCAGATCCATCCCACCTACCAGCAAGTGTCCATTTCGTTGTTCAAATTGATCCATGCTTTCATGGGTAGGGGTCATTTTGCTCATTGTTTATCTCAACTTAATTAAAAACTATATTTGCCATTGGACCCCGGCCCAAAAGACTACCGGGGTGACGACTTCTGCGTAACGGTGATAACCTTGGCAGCTTTAATGCTCACGTTCACTTACACCACTGTCATCCCTTCGAAGGCAGGGAACCAACTTCCGTAACCCAGAGTTACAATAACCCATGATATAAATCTTGCCATAGTGGATTTTTCTCTTCAATTAACCTTATTTTCCAAGATCGTTTCCACTTTTTAATTTGCTTTTCACGCACAATTGCTTGAGTCATATCTTCATGTATTTCAAAGTAAACTAAATGGTATATGGCGTATCGCTGCGTAAAACCCTCAACTTGATTATTTTTATGTTGCCAAACTCGTTTAATCAGATCTGATGTAACACCTGCATATAAAGTGCCGTGCCGCTGGCTAGCTAGTATATAGACAGCAGGTTGCTTCACAATCATCCTCCTTGTTGTGTAGGTTTCCACTTCATGGGAATGGCATATTTTAATTTCCCCATTTTGTCATTCCGCGTGCGCAGTTTTGGTTATCCCTCATATTCAAACTTGGTCATTCCGGTAGTGTTTTGGGCCGGAATCCATTCTTTAGATCGTCGCCCGAAGCTCGACACTCATAGCGTTATTACTTTTTCTGTGTTCTTAGGGTCTATAAAATTAACTGCCATATTTCTCTTTTGCTTGTGCGGCGAGTAATGCCCGATCCACCTTGCCATTTGGATTACGCGGCAATGCGGTATGAATCTCTATATATTTAGGGTGCATAAAATTCGGCAACGCTTTTTTAAGCGCTTTCGTTAATTCATCCTGACCAAGACTTTCAGGCTGCTTAAGTACAATAAACACGACAATGGCCTGACCCAGTTCTAAATCCGGGACTCCTGTGGCTATCGCTTCGCCCACCTGATCACTGCCTTGATAGCAGCCTTCTTCGATTTCCATCGGACTGACGCGATAACCTGACGTCTTGATCATTTCATCGCGACGCCCGACAAAATACAAAAAACCGTCCTTATCTTTCTTAACGGTATCACCGGACCACACTGCCATTTCAGTTAGTACCAAACCTTTATCCTGATCGGGTACCGGCTTAAACCGTTCTGAGGTTTTCTCGGGCGCGTTCCAGTAACCTAAGCTGACATGGGGGCCACGATGCACCAGTTCGCCCGGTTCATCAGCATCACATTCGGTGCCATCTTCACGGACTACCATCACCTCCGCATTAGGAATGGCTTTCCCCATCGATCCTACTCTTTCATCTATTAGCTCAGGGGGTAAGTAAGTACTTCTGAATGCTTCGGTTAATCCATACATTAAATAAGGTTTGGCATTAACAAAGGTGGTGCGTAATTGACTAAGCGTGACTTGCGGCATCGCGCCACCGGAGTTAGTGAGATAACGCAAACTTTGGGTCGCCGAGGCAGGCCAATTGGCTTTCATTAATTGCTGCCATAACGGAGGAACAGCAGCCAAACCGGTAACCTGATGTTTTTCGATGGTTTTAATCACATCACCGGCTAAAAAATAATCCATTAAGATACAGGTCGCACCGACCGAAAAGGCCGTGGTTAGTTGGCTTAAACCATAATCAAAACTGAGGGGTAGTAAGGCCAATATGACATCATCGGCGGTATTTTGCAGGTAACTGGCCACACTGTTGGCACCACACACCAAGTTACGATGTGATAATACGACACCTTTAGGTTTGCCAGTACTGCCTGAGGTATACAATATTGCCGCCATATCATTTTCGGTAAGCGGTTCAGAACAGGGTCCTTTGGCCAATAAGTCTTGATAAAGATGGCACTGAATCTGTGCTGGAAGTTCTGCGGGCATCTTATCCGTCAAAACAATATGTTCAAGAGAAGAGCATTGCTCAACAATATCAGCCAGGGCTTTTAGTCTATCCGAGCTGGTGACAAGCACTCTCACGTCGCAATCATTCAGAATATGCTGCACTTGGGGAGCTTTTAATACCGAATTGACGGGGACAAAAGTACCACCGGCATAACTGGTGGCAAACAGGCTTACAACATTTTCCGGAACCTTGGGTAAAAAAGCCGCCACTCGTTCTGATCGTTTTAATCCCAGCTTTGTCAGTCCAGAGGCAAATTGTTCAACCAATTCATTGAGTTGGGCATAACTTAATTGCTGCTGTTTATGGATAACGGCAGGCTTATTAGGATAACGTTGCGCTGTCGTTGAGATTAACTGGTGAAAAAACATAACCATTGATCAAACATTCCCTCTTAAAGTTACTTTTGTGTGTTCCTTATCCGTTTAAATAATGGAACAATAGCTTATATTGACGGCTTAAACACACGCTGTCCATAAAACGTACTTATAAAAGCGAATAATACAGGTAGTTGGCAAATGAATGTAGCAGCACACGTAAAAGATATACTGATCAACGTATTACAGATTTCTGATGACACCCAATTTGATGATGATACGCTGTTGCTTGGTGCCATTCCGGAATTCGATTCTATGGCCATTGTCGCGGTCATTACCACTATTGAAGAAACCTTTGGGATTGAAATCGATGATGACGAAATCAGTGCTGATGTGTTTGAAGATTTTGGCACATTAACCAGCTTTGTTGCAGAGAAAGTTTAACATCAATAAAAGCTGTCAGGGATAAGGATAAAAGACGTGAATTACAAGAAAATCCTACTGGTGTTTGGGACTCGACCAGAAGCTATAAAAATGGCTCCACTGGTACTGGAACTACAAAAACACACCGCTTTAGATATAAAGGTCTGTGTCACCGCACAACATAGGGAGATGCTTGATCAGGTATTAAACCTGTTTAATCTCACGCCTGACTACGATCTGAATTTAATGCAGCCCGGGCAGGATTTATATGATATCACCACCCGCGCGTTACTGGGCCTGCGTGATGTTTTCACCGAAGCGAAACCTGATCTGGTGTTAGTACATGGTGATACCACCACCACTTTTGCAGCATCATTATCGGCTTTTTACCAAAAAATTCCTGTGGGACATATTGAAGCAGGCCTGCGTACCGGCGATATCTACAGCCCCTGGCCGGAAGAAGTTAACCGCCGTCTAACTGGTGCTTTGACTAAATTACACTTTGCCCCAACCGCAAAAGCACAACAGAACTTGTTAACCGAGAATGTTGATGAGAATACAGTGTTTGTTACTGGCAATACCGTTATCGACGCCTTGATTCAGGTAGAAAAATTGATTGAGGAAAATCACTCTCTCAATCATGAACTATCACAAAAATTCGACTTTATTGATCCTGATAAAAAACTGATTCTGGTTACCGGCCATCGACGCGAAAGTTTTGGCGACGGTTTTGAACGGATTTGTCAGGCACTCAAAAAGTTAGCCGAAAAACCCGATGTACAAATTTGCTATCCAATGCATCTAAACCCCAATGTCAGGGAGCCGGTCGATCGCATACTCAGCGGCATATGTAACGTTCATTTAATTGAGCCACAGGATTATCTGCCTTTTGTATATTTGATGAGTAAATCCTATCTGATTTTGACCGATTCAGGTGGTGTACAAGAAGAAGCTCCCTCATTAGGTAAGCCGGTATTGGTCATGCGCGATACCACTGAACGGCCGGAAGCCGTTGAAGCAGGAACCGTTAAATTGGTCGGAACGGATTATGACTGTATCGTTAATGAAGCAACCCAATTGCTGGATAATGAAGCGGCCTATAAAGAGATGTCCTTTGCCCATAATCCTTATGGCGATGGCAAGGCTTGCGAGCGAATTGCACAAATAATTTTAAACAACTAATGAATATGGCCTCCACGTGAAAATGTTTTTTAAAAAGGATTAAAAATGGCTTTCAGTAAAGTTTCAGTTATTGGCTTAGGTTACATTGGTTTGCCCACCGCAGCGGTCATCGCGTCCCGTGGTATTGAAGTCGTCGGGGTGGATGTCTCTGAAAAAGCAGTTAATACCATTAATCAGGGTAAAGTACATATTGTTGAACCGGATTTGGATATGGTGGTTCAAGCTGCGGTAACGCTGGGTAAGTTACGTGCCACGTTGAAGGCAGAGAAAGCCGAAGCCTTTATGATTGCCGTGCCCACCCCCTTTAAAGAAGGCAAACAGCCTGACCTTAGTTTTATTAAAAGCTCCGCTGAGGCAATTGCACCGGTATTGGAAAAAGGCAATCTGGTGATTCTGGAATCAACTTCACCGGTAGGCGCTACTGAACAACTGGCGGCCTGGCTGCAAGAACTTAGACCCGATTTATCCTTCCCGCAAAGTGCCGGTGAAGATGCCGATATTCAGGTTGCTCACTGCCCTGAGCGAGTCTTGCCAGGGCGAGTGCTGGAAGAACTGGTATCCAATGATCGCATCATTGGTGGCATGACAACTAAATGCAGCGAACGGGCGACCGAACTGTATAAGACCTTTGTCCGTGGTGATTGCATTACCACCAATAGCCGCACTGCCGAAATGGCTAAATTAACTGAAAACTCGTTTCGCGATGTGAATATTGCCTTTGCCAATGAATTGTCGATTATCTGTGACAAATTAAAGGTTAATGTATGGGAGCTCACTGCGCTGGCCAATCGCCATCCACGGGTGAATATTTTAAGTCCGGGTCCAGGGGTAGGTGGTCATTGTATCGCGGTTGACCCTTGGTTCATTGTGGATTCCGCTCCCGACGAGGCGCGTATTATTCGCACCGCGCGTGAAATCAACGATGGCAAGCCATTGTATGTCATTGAACAAGTTAAAAAAGCCGCGGATCAATTTAAACGCCCGGTGATCGCCTGTTTGGGCCTCGCGTTTAAAGCGGATATAGACGATTTACGTGAAAGTCCTGCACTGGATATTACACTGCAACTTGCCAAACTGAATGTGGGCAAAATACTCGCCGTTGAACCCAATATCAAAACGCTGCCGGACAAATTATCGTCGCAAAATGTTGAACTGACATCATTGTCAGATGCGCTGGAACAAGCCAATGTATTGGTCGTACTGGTGGATCATAAACCCTTTAAAGCACTTACTGTTGCTGACATCAATACTAAAGTGGTGGTGGATACGCGAGGATTGTTTAGTCGGTTCTAATTAAACCGCTATTCAGATACTCTAAGTGCATGACGCTATAAAAACGTGGAAGGATTCAAATGCTAGTTCCGGTCATTATGTGCGGTGGCAGTGGTACCAGAATGTGGCCACTGTCCCGGGAACATTACCCTAAGCAATTTCTTAACCTGGTGGATGCTGAAACCAGCTTGTTACAAGCCACCGTTAATAGACTGTCCGAGCAATGTGCGCCTGCAATTGCCATTACCAATGAGCAACACCGCTTTTTAGTTGCTGAACAATTCCGGGCAGCAGGTTACCAAGCCGATTCGATTATTCTGGAACCGGAAGGGCGCAACACCGCTCCCGCTGTCGGTATTGCCGCATTTAAAGCCTGTCAGAATGGAGACGATCCGGTGTTACTGGTATTAGCGTCAGACCACCATATTGCTGATACTGAAATATTTAGAAAGTGCGTCAATCATGGCCAGCGTTTAGCCGAGCAAGGCAAGTTAGTGACCTTTGGCATTGTGCCCAGCACTCCAGAAACCGGTTACGGGTATATTAAACAGGGTAACGCCATTGATGAACTGACCTTCGAACTGGACAGTTTTGTCGAAAAACCGGATTTAGCTACCGCAGAATCCTATCTCGCTAGCGGCCAATATTTATGGAATAGCGGCATGTTTATGTTTAAAGCGTCGGTGTTTTTGGCGGAGCTTAAACAATTCCGCCCAGATATATACAGCGTCTGCGAACAATCTTGCCAAAATATGCAACCAGATCTGGATTTTATCCGGCTGGATCGTGACATATTCAGTTCTTGTCCTAGTGAATCCATCGATTATGCCGTAATGGAAGAAACCAGCAAAGGCGTAACATTGCGCTTTGACGCAGGTTGGTGCGATGTGGGCTCCTGGAGCGCACTGTGGGATTTACAATCCAAAGACAATGATGGCAATTATGCTCGGGGTGATGTGATAAAAAAACAAACCCATAACTGTTATATATTAGGTGACAAGCGCTTAGTGACTGCACTCGGTGTGGATAATTTAGTGATTATCGATACCGATGATGCCCTACTGGTTGCCAATCGAAATTCGGTTCAAGACATTAAACACATTGTTACTCATTTACAGCAAGCTGCACGACCAGAGTCAATTAATCACCGCAAAGTATATCGCCCTTGGGGAAGTTACGATTCGGTCGATGATGGCCCACGCTTTCAGGTAAAACGAATCACCGTTAAACCCGGGGAGCGGATATCAACACAAATGCATCATCACCGAGCGGAGCATTGGATCGTGGTTACTGGTACCGCCAAAGTCACTAAAAATGGGCAATCTGAGCTAATTTCTGAAAACCAGTCAACCTATATACCTATTGGGGTTAAACATGGTTTAGAAAACCCAGGAAAAGTCCCATTGGAAATGATTGAAGTGCAGTCCGGCCACTATTTTGGCGAAGACGATATTCAGCGTTTTGATGAAATATATTAAAAAATAACGACGGAAGTATAATGACAGAATTAACTTGCTTTAAAGCCTATGATATTCGTGGCGAACTGGGTACTGAACTTAATATCGATATCGCCAAACGTATTGGCCAGGCATTTGCCGTGCAGCTTGCGCCGAAAACAGTGGTGATTGGCGGAGATATTCGCCTGTCTACCCCGGAACTAAAATTCGCTTTAGCAGAGGGCCTGATGTCACAAGGTGTTAATGTGATAGACATTGGCTTATGTGGTACCGAAGAAATTTATTTTGCCACCACTTATTTAAACGTCGATGGCGGCATAATGATCACTGCCAGTCATAATCCTAAAAACTATAATGGATTAAAACTGGTTAAAGCCGGCTCACAGCCCATTAGTGGTGACAGCGGGTTATTTGACATTAAAACTCTGGCGGAACAGAATCAGTTTACCGATGTCGCCAACCCCGGCTCCCTAATCGAGAAAAATATCAGACAAGCCTATACCGATAAATTGTTGTCCTTTATCGATATCTCTCTGTTAAAACCTATGACTATCGTGGTCAATGCGGGCAACGGTGCAGCCGGTCATGCTATAGATGAAATTGAACAGCGCTTTATTCAGGCTGCTGTGCCGGTAAAGTTTATCAAAGTTCACCATCAACCGGATGGTCATTTCCCTAACGGTATTCCTAACCCGCTGTTACCCGAGAATCGTAGCCATACCGCCGATGCAGTAGTTGAACACAATGCTGATTTGGGTATTGCCTGGGATGGCGATTTTGATCGCTGTTTCCTGTTTGATCAAAAAGGCAATTTCATCGAAGGCTACTATATTGTTGGCCTGTTAGCTGAAGCTTTTTTGCAAAAACATCATGGTGAAAAAATTATTCATGATCCGCGCTTAACCTGGAACACCATAGACGTGTGCCAACGTAATAGCGGCATTGCGGTGCAATGCAAAACCGGCCATGCCTTTATCAAGGAAAGAATGCGCCTGGAAAACGCGATTTATGGTGGAGAGATGAGCGCTCACCATTATTTCCGCGATTTCTATTATTGCGACAGCGGTATGATCCCCTGGCTGCTGGTAATAGAATTACTCAGCCACAAGTCCGTTTCCCTCTCCAGCTTGTTAACCGAGTATGACGCGAAATTCCCGGCTTCTGGCGAAATAAATCGAACCGTTAACGATGCCCGACAAGTAATAGATAAAATCAAAGCCACTTATTCTGACTCAACTTTGGATATCGATACCACTGATGGTTTATCTATGGAATTTGATGATTGGCGCTTTAATTTACGCATGTCTAACACCGAACCTTTGCTCAGGTTAAACGTAGAAGCAAAATCGAACAGGGTATTGATGAAAAATAAAACAAATGAATTGTTGTCATTAATTGAACAATTCTCATAATGTAGCTGAGACGCTAGTAAACTAAGGATCTGTTATGAAATGTCGCAACTCACTTTTATATGTATTTATCCCTTTCGCGGCAGCAATATTAACCGCCTGCAGCCAACAAACTCCTGAACAATTGGTCAGCAAGGCCGAAAAATATATGGACGCAGGTAATAGTGAAGCAGCCATTATTGAGTTGAAGAACGCACTAACTGATAACCCGGACTTGGGGAAAGTGCGCCTAATGTTGGGCAAGGTCTATTTTCAGCACGGCGATCTGAGCTCAGCAGAAAAAGAATTAAATCGGGCAACCGATTTGGGTATTCCTGAGGATATGGTCGCTCCTTTGCTGATCAAAACTTATTATCATTCCGATCAGTTCTCAAAAGTGAACGAGTACATTCAAAAATTACAGCTGAATGATAAAGATGCCCTTAGCACCAGCGCATTGTATTCGTATATCAGCGCGTTACGCACTGATGATCAGGAAATTATCCAGAACTTGGATAAGTTGCTTGAACAAATGAATGCTCAAGACAAGCAACTGGCTATGTCATTTGCGGCTTTTGATGAGCAAAAATTTGACGAAGCACGCAGCACAATAGATGAGTTAATCCAGCAAAATTATCGACCCGAGACAACAGAATATTTATCTGCCTTACTCTTTGTGAAAGAAGATAACTTCCATGATGCGGCTTTGGCATTTAATAAAATTAACGAACTCATTCCCGTTATTAATTCCATTAACTTTCAATATATTGAAGCCATGATTAACGCCGGAGAGCTCGATAATGCAGAAGTCGAAGCAACCAGACTATTGGAACAGTATAAAAACCAGCCTCTATTAAATTTGTACCAGGCAAGAATTGATTACCAAAAAGAAAAATTTAAACCCGCCCTCGATCATGCCGAAATTGCAATTCAAAACGGTGCGGATACGTTAACCGCCCGAATGATTGCCGGAGTTAGCGCCTATAAACTTGAAAACCTCGAAAAGGCGTATCACAACCTTACCAACTTATCTAGCCGGACAAATTCCAGCAACGATGCAATTCAGAGGTTGTTGGCCCAAGTACAACTTAATCTTGGCTATAACAACAAAGCGCTGGAATCACTGAACTCAATGGGAAATCTGACAGACAGCGACGCAGAATTATTTGCACTGACGGGAATGCGACTTGCTACTCTGGGTGATATAAAAAATGCTAAAGAACTGCTCAAAAAGGCTGATCAACTCGATCAGAACAATCCAGTTATTAAGCTTCGCCAAGCTATTGTAAATATCGGTAACGATGAACGAGCCGTTATAGAAAACCTGGAAAAAGTTATAAAAGATGACGAATCCCTGGAGCAGGGCTGGATGCAGTTGGCTGCAGCTCATTTGAGAGTTGGAGATAAAAACGCTGCGTTGTCAGTTGCCAAAAATTGGGAAGAGAAAGACCCCGCAAATGGAAAGACTTTAGCCGGTTTTATCTATATGAATACTGGAGAAGCTGACAAAGCAATAGATTTGTTTAACGAAGCGTTGAAAATAGATCCTGTACATATGGGTGCTCATCAATATTTGTTACAGACTTATAGTGGATTAAAGCAGTACCAAAAAGCACTTGATAAAGCATCAGAGATCCTTTCTTTTGCACCGGATAATACCCCTGCGCTAATAGCACTAATTGATGCGGGTAAGAGTTTAGATAAGTCATCTGAAATAGATGACATCATTTCAAAACTAATAAAAGACTCAAACGATAAAAAGATTGCCTTGGCAGTTAATGCCAAAGCACAAGGTAATGCGTCAAAAGCGATAAGCATATTAACCAGTGTTGAGCTCGATTTTCTGGGTTACATGACATTAGGCGACTCACAAGTACAAGCCAAAGACTTTAATTCAGCGATGGCGACGTATAAGAATTGGGAGTCTGCCTACCCAAATGCGTTAATGCCGGTAGTCAGGCAAATAGGCTTACTTGAACTTCAGAGCGATAATGAAGGTGCACTGGCCTTGACAGAGGCGGGATTAAACAAATTCCCTAACAGGCACACCTTACTGTTACTGAAACTCCATTACCTGACTAAACTAAACCAGATTAAAGCCGCTAACGACCTGTTAGCTCAAATTAAGAAACAAGATGACAAAAGCGGTGCAGAATTACTACCTTATTATGAGGGGTCATTAGCACTCAACGAGAAAGATTTCAAAAAAGCAGAAAAGTTACTTTCCGAGCATCACAAAAAATCACCAAACTTTACTTCCGCGACAATGCTTGCAAAAGCTATGCTAGGAAATAACCAAATTGATGAAGCTGAAAAAGTATTGATAGAACAACTAAATAGCACTAAAAATCCACCCAAAAGCTTTATGTATGGAGTCGCAAACTTTTATACATTTACCAAAAACTACGAAAAAGCAGGCCAAATTTATGCTCAGTCAATTGATAAATATGGCGAAAATTTGCAAGTTCTCAACAATCTGGCTTACAACAGAATACAGAGTGGTGATATTGAAGGGGCTAGAGTGCCTGCACAAAAGGCTTTAAAACTGGCTCCAGATATGCCGCAAATATTAGATACAATGGGTTGGGTTGAGTTTAAAAGTGGCAACTTGGATCAAGCTTATCAATATCTAAGTTCAGCAGCTAAAAAAGCACCTAATATCAACGATATTGTATTACATCTTGCAGAAGTATTAATCGAACTTAAGCAATACAGTAAAGCAAGTTTAATGATGCGTGAGATGAAAGATCTAAGCTCCGTTCAGCGTAATACGCGAACTGAACTATCAAAGAAAATTCCTTAACACACTCCAGTGGCAGCATGATTTTGATAAGCATGCTGCCATGCCCGCTATACTAATCTGCTTGCTTTAACTTGATATAATGGTATCGAGCCACATGCTGTGCATGATGAGATTGATCAAAATAGGTGGAAGAGCATCACCACAGTTTAATTTACTTGTAGGGGTACTCCTATTTAGCTGTATGTGGATCCCAAACATCCCAACTCAGTATCTTTCTCTTGGCTGGAAATTATTCCAATGCCAATCTGCGAATAGATGGCTGTCGCGCCAAATCAAAATCAATTTATTAACAGCGCCAAAGTCGCGTTGACTGAACGGTTGATTAGAACATATAAGCGAATGAGAAAACCGGCAAGGCGAGCGAAGGTTTAAGGCAATAGAATATTAGTAGTAGAAGCGTTGTACGATAGCTAAATAACCCAATGCCAAATAACCTCAACTCTGTATAAGCAACGCCCTACAGCACAGCCATATTTGCCCAGCTATGCGTTATTCGCAAAGGGTTTAGAATAACTAAACCACTTGGCGAACGCCTTTATCTGAACAAATCTGCCTGTGCTGTACCTTTATCTTCTCTCGAACAATAGTTGAAATTACTATAACCCTTTAAAATATAAGAAGTATTTCAAATAAAAACGACATTTCTTATCCAGAGTTGAGGTTAAATAGCAAAAATAAAAAAACCGCCAGAACCAAAAGTTCTGACGGCCTCAATAGTACTAATATTTCTTGTTTTGCTTACTTCTGGCGTCTGCGCGAAGCACCAGCCAGGCCCAACAGGCCTAAACCCAAGATAGCAATTGAAGATGGCTCTGGAATTGAACTACCACGGAAATCCGCAGTTCCAAACAATTCTAAACCGTCAGGAGTTGCGCCTGAAGGGATAGGTTGGAAACTGGTACTAAATACCCAGTCAGCACCGTCAGTTTGTGTGTCGGTATCAAAGTTGCCCATTGCAGCACCACCAACAACATCTAGTAAACCGCCACCAAGACCGGCATCAGTACCCGCACCGTATGAGCTCAAGGTTGCATCGATACTGGTCATAATACCATGAATACCACTGAAAGTTTCATGTGCTTGCAGCGACAACCAAGGAGTGCCACCATCAACCGCAGTGCTTTTGTCCAGAGCATTATAAGCTGTAGATGAGTCAACATAGAAGTTAATCCAGCCACCAGTGAAGCCAAGACGTGCACCACCACCGTCAGGGATAACACTGGCAATTTCAAAACCGCCAAATTCAAAGGTTAGTTCACAACCACTAGGGCAGAAAGTAGACTGGTTGGTACCATTTAAACCGGTAACCAGACCAAAACCACTTAAAGTATCGACTACGTCATCAGCAGTACCGAACACACCGTCAGCACCTGCATCAAGCAGATCTTCTACTAAATTCGAATTTGAAGTGAAATCAAAGAAACTGTCTGGATCCCAGACTACACCACCAACATTAACTGGTGACGCGATTGCTGAAGCACTAAGACTTAATGCTAAAGCTGCTGCGGAAAAAATTGCCTTATTCATAATTACCTCTACCTCTACATCAACATCAACTTCTACATCAACATTAATATCTAAAATTAAAAAGACTCGTTTAGTTTATCCGTTAAACTCGTTATGAGCCTTACGAACTACCTTAGTTGAAGCAAGCATTGGGCCAACTTTTCAATTAAGTGTAACATGTTGTTTTACATGTATTTTTTAAACTTTGAATTTATATTAATCGCAACTGGCGACATTCACTGTAAAATTTACTGACACCCTAGTTCGGGTAAATGATGCGGGATCTAATTGTTCTGAACGAATTTGCAGCATGAGCATGCCCAACAATGCTCCAGGTGACTCATGTAGAAAACCTGCTTTCAATATACTCGGGTTAAAATTCGCTCCTCAAAGCACAAAGCAGCGGTTTGTGAATATGCTAGATTACCTGTATCCAACCAAAGCCCGAATGTAAATTTCATTTAGCAAGACAATCGCCTCGTCTAGCTAGCACATTTGAAAGTAAGCCCACGTAGAAACGAAAAAACCGCCAGAAGTAACTTCTGGCGGTTCTCAATCAATTATATAAAGGTTTATTGACTTATTTCTGGCGTCTGCGAGAAGCACCAGCTAAACCTAACAGACCTAAACCTAAAATCGCAATTGAAGAAGGTTCTGGGATTGATGTACCACGGAAATCAGCGGTACCAAACAACTCTAGACCATCAGGAGTTGGACCTGCAGGGATCGGTTGGAAACTGGTACTAAATACCCAATCTGCTCCATCAGTTTGTGTATCTGTATCAAAGTTAGCCATTGCGGCGCCGCCAACAACATCAAGCAGCCCACCACCTAAACCAGCATCAGTACCACCACCGTATGTACTCAATGTCGCATCAATACTGGTCATAATACCATGAATACCGCTAAGCGTTTCATGGGCAGTCAAAGATAACCATGGCGCACCACCATCAACAGCAGTACTTTTATCTCCGGGATCATAAGCAGTAGCAGAATCCACATAGAAATTAACCCAGCCACCGGTAAAACCAATCCGAGCACCACCACCATCAGGAATGAAACTGGCGACAGTAAAACCACCGAATTCATAAGTAAGCTCGCAACCGCTAGGACAAAATGCAGATTCGTTAGTACCATTGATACCGGTAACCAAACCAAAGCCATTCAATGTATCTACAACATCATCGGCAGTCATAAACACACCATCAGGACCTGGATCCAGCAAATCTTCAATCAAATTGGAATTTGATGTGAAGTCAAAGAAACTATCTGGATCCCAGACTACACCACCAACATTTACGGCTAGTGCACTTGTTGATAGGCCAAGAGCCGCTGCACCACCAATTAAAGTTTTCTTGATATTCATAATTGTATCCTTTGTATCATTTCATAACTTAAATTATGTACTGTCAGCTCTAAGCTTTTTAACAACGACAACTACACTGAAAAGCTGTACCGACAGTAATAATGCAAAAGAAAAGCCAACCCGCTTAACGAAAAGTTATCATTTTGAAAAATAAGAATAATTTGTAAAAACACTATGATATTTATCTAATAAAGAACATGGGATGTGTAAAATATATTGACACTAGTTTTTTAAGAAGGATTTCATGTTTCTGCGATCGGTCCTTGGCGGTTGACCACTGTGTTTACCAACTCTCAAAAACATCACCCCCGCACCTAATCCAGCAGTTACATGCTGCATTTCCTGCTCCACTGTATTAATGATATCCATTAAAGGCGGGCTTAGATCCGGTTTTGCTAATGAAAGTACACCTGGCGCCGCATATAGCTGTACCGACAGCTTCATTTCGGTACACTTGAGCCAAACTCGCTGTAATTGCCTACCAGTATTAACAATGCCTTTACGAGATACGTCCGAAGCAGTCAATAATAATAAGGCGGGGGATTGTTTAATTGGGTTAACGACGGATTTTTTAGCAATTTGACCACTAGCACCAAGCTTATTCAGCCAGTTCATTACTTTCCAACTACTCATCCACTCAAATCCTTTAGATTCAAATTTGCTGATACCCAACACGTCCAAATTCATACCTGAATCGACTTTTTCTCTAGTAAATGAAACTGTGTTGAATAATTCCTGATGCAGTTGATCAGACTCAAACCTAACTTTTTCAGCTTTATATATTGTTGGAATAATGTCATCTATCTTATTTTTTTGATTAAACCCCAACAACTGGCAGTCAGATTCATTGATCACCGATTGAATATCCTTAATCATTTGATCAGAAACTTCGCCCTCAAATGGAAAGCGCCTGTCAGTGCAACGCAACGGAATTTGCTGTGCCAGAGTGGATTCTTTAGTGAGGTGAACATCATTTGAACTCTCAAAACTAATTTGAGCCACAAAGTAGTGATCAGCATCATTTTCAGGAAATAACGTAACAGATGATTGTAAACCTAAAGAAATTCCTTCCAATACGACTGATTCAATTACCGCTCCCATTGCCAGGTCAGATAACACAAATGTATTGTCGGTAGCTTGACCGCTTAGCAATGGATCGAGAAAAAGCTGTAATATATTATTGCTCAGCCATTTAAATTTGAATGGTTGTGAATTATCTGCTGATGGCGCATGGATAGCAGCTTGAATCAGCCTGGTTTGCAATTCTTCATTCATATATTTGCCATGTTTTAGTAGTAAGTTAGGCTAGGTTATATTTATCAGGGTATGAGTGTGAAATCGGTTTAAATGCCAAATGCTATTTTGGCTTGATTCAACTTTGCCTGAAAATCCGGGTTTTTATGTCCATCTTTTATACAGGTAATTTCCATTTTATTTAAATAGGGATCCCAATGCATGCCTTGAGGAACGCAAACTAAATCACCTCGGCCCAATAAAATTTTAACCGCATATGATGCGGCGACACCTGCACTCATAGTGCAGCCGATAATAGTTGAAGGGCCTTTTTTGGCATTTAAGTCTAAACGGGTTGGATCAACCAAATACTGCGATTGCAAACTAGCGGGCGCTAAACCTAAATAGAAACGCAAATATTGTTCCGTTTCTGAAGCTCCTTCCATCCCAAAGTATTCTTCAAACGTCATCTGTCCAGGCATAAAGCATAAAAACGCCGTCCCCATCCCCAATGGAGCAGCGGTAATGGCAGGAATATTTTTTAATGCGCAAAGTTCAAATACCTTACGACGAGCTGCAATAGCAAAAAAATCCAAACTATCAATGTAGAGGTCGACACCTTCTAAAAAGGCTTCTGCATTTTGGTCATTAATCCCATCGGGGAATTCATTAATCTCAACTTGTGGATTAACATCCTGCAGCATTTCTTCGACAACATTTAATTTTGGCCTACCAATTGTGGACATCGTCGCGCCAATTTGCCGATTAAAATTTTCGATTCCATACTCATCAAAATCGGACAAATTAAATTTCCCCACACCCAATCGAGCCATAGTTAGTGTATGGATACCACCAACGCCACCACAGCCGGCAAGAGCAACTCGTTTAGTACCTAAAAAATGTTGTTCCTGCTGTGTAAACCAGCCAATATTGCGAGAAAATGCATCATCATAATCAAACGTTGCCATCAGTTACTCACCTTGCACCAGATAAGGATGCAGTTTAATTTGTTTAATTAGCTGTTCTTCTAATGATTGATAAAGCTCAAGCATTTCGACATTAAATTTGGACTCAAAATTTTCCCTTGGTAAACAAAACAACGCACGAATACCATGGTAATCTTTCTCTTCACCTATTTGTTCAAAAAACAATCCCACTCTTTCAAGCCTTTTTTTCAAACGCGGCTCCACCACGACAAACATGGTTTCGTGATTACACATTTTGGCAAAAGATATAACGCTTAGATAAAGCCCAATTGCAATATTTGGAAAGTTACGTCGCTCCTCCTCAGAAAAAGCCCCGTCACCCACTAACTCATTCACAATAAAAGGCTGCTTTTTTTCACCCGCCCTGCGTCTAAAGTCTTCTGGTACAGCTAATCGCGATACTTCGCCATAAGCCCCTCTATTATAGTCACAGGGCAATTTTACTTCGGGTAACAGCGAGTCTATAAAATGATTTTCGAAGGGCAATTTGCTTTCTGGTGCATTGGGAGGGGGGATAATTAGCCTGACCGTTCCCGCATAAGCACCTGTTCTCTTATGTTTAAGCAGCAATGAATAGGCATAGCGGTCATATTCATCGGTTTCAAAGCCATCCTCAGACACAGGCTCCCATCCCAATTCCTCGGCATAAACATGATGTCTTATTTGATAACCCTTCTCTTTTAAGTCTGCCGTACCAGCAAAAATAATTTCGAAGTATTGGTTAAAATTTTCAGCAAGTGACGAGGTAGTCATTTTATAACCTCAAGCTCTCAAATTGACTATAAATTATCATTTAAACAATAACATAGCATATTAATTTAGTTTCTTACCTGACATTTAAATGAATCTTCAACAATCGCTTTAATGGTCAGTTTTAATCATTACCAACATCTTCTTCGGTAAAAACTCCAATACCGTGTTATATCCGGTTTGGTATAAACCTTCTTTTTGCGCATCCGTCATCGCAAAGTCAACGGGCGAAGCATCACCGGTATTAATTACCACTGTATTATGCCAATGACCATCGTGCACATATTCGCGAGAAATAGCGGTCATAAAAGTTCTAATTAGCATTTCAATATAGCTAACTATTGGTAACCACGATACCGGTTTAACTTTTTGCACTTCCTGATCACTTTTTAAACGGAAACAAATTACCGGTGTGCCATCCCCAGCCCAGTCTTCGTACAAGGCATCTTCAGCGAGGATAGCCCCATCAACCAATAAATGGCTTTTATATGGCTTAAAACTAAAAACAAGTGGAATAGACATAGAAAATCTAACCGCTTGAGACACTCTTAATGTCGGAGAGTTGTGTTTATCAAACATCACGGGGCCACCACCATTAACATCAGTAGCCAGAATATGCAGATTGGTTTTTAATTCTTCGAAAGTAATTCCACCTAGCTTACGATCAATCCACTGCTCAAATTTATCACCCGAACATAATCCACCATTGCGGATTAGGGATAATAATGAATATCCTTTAAATTGCCTGAAATCGGTTTCCATCGCCAACATTTTAATTTCTGCTAATGGCATTCCAGCGCAGTATAAAGCAGTGATGATTGAACCACCGGAGACTCCCACGACATGATCAAACTCGATGTTTAATCGATTTAATGCATCAAGGATACCGATATGGGCAGGTAATCGAGTTCCACCACCGGAAAAGATTGGAACGAACTTAATACGGCTTGTATGAGCAGCATCCATATAGATCTGAATAAGTCCTTGATAATCGTCAACTAAACAACCAGACAAGTATGGATCATTTTTATAATTTTGCCGCTAAAACTCGTACGATAGATTATTGGGTATAAAAGTCTTTATACCAATTAACAAAGTGTTCGATACCTTTATCAATAACCGTTCTTGGCTGGTAGTTAACATCTTCGATTAAGTCACTGACATCAGCATACGTATCGGGCACATCCCCAGGTTGCATTGGGAGCAGCTCTTTTTCAGCAACGACACCCAAATGCTTTTCCAGTGTTTCAATATAACTTAATAGGTGGACCGGATTATGCGCTCCAATGTTATAAACTCGCCAAGGAGCCTTACTGGTGGAAGGATCGGGTTGTTTTCCACTCCAGTCCGGATTAGCCAAGGCAGTATGATCCAATGTTCGAATGATCCCCTCAACGATGTCGTCAATATAGGTGAAATCGCGATGGTGATTACCAAAATTGAATACCTTAATCGGTTCATCATTCAATATTGACTTGGTAAACGAAAACAGTGCCATATCTGGTCTGCCCCATGGGCCATAAACCGTGAAAAATCGTAGACCAGTTGTGGGTAATTGATATAAATGACTATAAGTATGCGCCATCAATTCATTGGCTTTCTTACTTGCCGCATACAATGACAACGGATGATCAACATTGTCGTGAGTAGAAAATGGCATCGACTCATTGGCACCGTAAACAGAGCTGGAGGAGGCGTAGACTAAATGTTTAACGTTATTATGGCGACATCCTTCCAACACATTAATAAATCCCACAATATTACTATCCATATAGGCATGGGGATTTTCTAATGAATAACGCACACCGGCCTGAGCGGCTAGATTAATTACTTTATCAAATTTTTCTACGGCAAATAATTCCGCCATTCCTTGTCGATCAGCCAAATCCAGCTTTTCAAAACGAAAGTGTGCGGCATTGCCACACTGGTTGATTTGTTCCAGCCGTGCCAGTTTAAGGTTAACATCGTAATAATCGTTCAAGTTGTCTATTCCGACAACTTGATCACCGCGCTCCAACAAATGCATGGCGGTATGAAAACCAATAAACCCAGCAACTCCTGTTACTAATACTTTCATTAAAATGAATCCTATAACCGAATATCGGTAATGGTTTTATCAAAGATATATTTCAGGTCATAAATAACCCGATTGTCTTTACATAATCCCAGCAAATCTTGATTGGATAAGGCTTTAAACTGATCATGAGCAACGGCTGCAATAATCGCATCATATTTTTGGGCTTCAGGCTTATCAATTAAGCTAAGTCCATATTCGTGCTCTACTTCGTCATTGTTAGCCCAAGGATCATAAATATCTAGATTCACGTGGTAATGTTTTAATTCTCTGGCGATATCCACCACTTTAGTATTGCGAATATCCGGACAGTTTTCTTTAAACGTCAAACCTAACAGCAGAACGTTGGCCCCATTGACCATAATCTTCTTGTTTAGCATGGTTTTGACAAGCTGCCCCACCACATATTCGCCCATGTGATCATTCAACCGACGCCCTGCTAAAATGACTTCAGGGTGATAACCCAGCTCTTCGGCTTTATGGGTCAAGTAATACGGATCAACCCCAATGCAGTGGCCGCCCACCAATCCGGGTCTAAATGGCAGGAAATTCCATTTGCTACCTGCTGCCAACAACACCTCTTCTGTATCAATACCAGCTCGATTAAAAATAATGGCAAGTTCATTAATTAGCGCAATATTAAGGTCCCGTTGCGTATTTTCGATAACCTTGGCCGCCTCCGCTACCTTAATCGACGACGCCTGATGGGTTCCTGCCGTAATAATACTGGCATAAAGCGCATTTACTTTATCGGCAATTTCTGGCGTAGAGCCGGACGTGACTTTGATAATGTTTTCCACACGATGCTGTTTATCACCCGGATTAATTCGCTCTGGGCTATAACCGGCGAAAAAGTCCTGATTAAATTTCAAGCCCGAACCTTGCTCCAAAATAGGAATACAGACTTCTTCAGTCGCACCAGGGAAAACCGTGGATTCATAAACAACCACATCCCCCTTCTTCAGCACCTTGGAAATACTTTGGCTAGCTTTTTGTAGTGGTGTTAAATCTGGCTGTCGATTTTTATCAATGGGCGTTGGTACGGTGACAATAAAAAAATTACATTCATTTAATGCATTTAAATCCGAAGTAAATGATAAATGGCTCGCCTGTTTCAGTTCATCAGATGAGATTTCTAGTGTGCTATCTTTACCCGCATTGAGTTCATCAATACGAGCACTGCTAATATCGAAGCCCAAAGTGGAATACTGACGTCCAAAAGCTACCGCTAGCGGCAAACCAACATAACCTAGTCCTACAATGGCCAACTTTATATTTAACAGTTTATTTTCCATTCCCTGAGCCCTTCTATGCTATAAATTGAGTTAATCAGTATTGCTTCGTTATAAAAGTGATTTATTGTTCATCATCACTTGTACTTGGATTATGCTTTAATATTTACCATTATCATTAAATTGAGACAAAAGAACATGCCCATTTTAAGAATAATATTGGTTTTCAGCTGTTTAATGGTCAGTTACAGCAGCATTGCAAGTAATCTGGTACGGACCATTAAACAAGTTAAGCCATCAGTGGTGGGTGTTGGCACATACAATCCTTTAGGATCACCGCGCAGTAATTTGCAGGGTACCGGTTTTATCATTGGAGATGGGACCTTAGTTGCCACCAATTTTCATGTAGTTGAAAAAGAACTGGATATTCAGCAAAACGAAAATCGAGTGGTGTTTATTGGTCAAGGAAGCGATCCTAAGCTAATCCAAGCCGAGGTTATTGCCTCCGATCCGGCTCACGATGTAGCTATCCTCAAAATCAAAGGTTCGGGTCCTGCGCTAACATTGGCCAGCGACAACTATATTGATGACGGTACCGAAGTTGCCTTTACCGGGTTTCCAATTGGTGCGATTTTAGGGCTCTATCCCGCTACACACAAAGGTTTAATTGCAGCGTTAACACCAGTGGTGATCCCGAGTAGAAATGCCGGACAATTAAGTATAGAAATGATGAAACGTCTTAGAGAGCCGTATTTTATTTACCAAATGGATGCCACCGCCTATCCGGGAAATAGCGGTAGCCCTGTATATGATATAGACTCAGGCAAAGTGGTTGCTATAATCAACAAAGTATTTGTACAAAGAACCAAAGAAGCCGCTATTACTGATCCGAGCGGAATAAGTTACTCGATACCGGTTAAATATATTCGAGCCTTAGCCAAATCAATTTCGGTCGATATTTAGGTGTCAATATTTTTTACATAAATAGACACATGAACATATAAAACACTTAAAAATCATAGGCTTGATTAGTGGCACGTATATTGCTAAATACTGTATTAGCAACTGTTAAATTTTATTAATTGGGAATGGGTAGTATGACCGATCCAAATAAATCTGAAACCCCGAATAACTCTGTAAATCAGCGAAGAGTTTTTCTTAAGAAAGCGTCTACCGCTTCTCTTATTGCTGCCTTACCAGTAAAAAATGTATGGGGAACATGGGGCGGTAGTAGCGCTAATGGATGTACTGTATCCGGCAATATGTCTGGCAATACTTCTCAACAAGCTCCTTGTACAGTTCAAGGCAGATCTCCTGGTTATTGGCATACATATTGTGACAACAATAAACGAAGCCGTGGTGGTTATGGCTACTCCGCTGAAAACAAGGCATGGAATAATGTGTTTGGTTGGAGTCGTGGGCCTTTCGGTGGTATCAGTAGTAATACCGGATTACACGATTTTTTACCTGAAGAAGGGGGCAATAACCATAACGGTGGTCCCAATAACATTAATCGTCACTTAGTTGCTGCGTATTACAATGCGGTTAATGGTTTCTATCCCTTGCAATCGGGTGTAAATGCCGATAAATACGTACAACAACTGTACGATGAAGCAAAACGCTCTGGCACATATCAAGTGGCCCAAGCCATTGAAAGTACATATGACTAAATATTGATGTATCAATTACATCCTCAAGTTATTCTCCATTTCGCCAGCGATCAGTCTGGCGTTTTGCTTTTTAACGGTTTCAAAGGTCAAGCTTATCAATACCCAACTTCACTAACGAATTGGTTCTGTTTTTTAAAAAGTACTTGCCAACCGGTTTGCTTTAAAACCTTTGTTCAACACACTCCCGAACTAACTACATTTGAACAACAGGAAGTGTGGAATAACCTAATCAATCAATTTGTTCTACTTTCCAATTAAATGTATAAATAAACTTGGTAATACATCATTAAAATTTAAACTCAGATAATCTAATTCAGGGAAGTATGTTGTTTACATGTTGTTACATCAATTAGACTACCACCAATATCAACAACATTTGAAGAAAGGCACATTGGCGCTGGATTTAGGGCTGGCCAATTTCCGCCTAAAAAGCCCCCTTTCTAGTGTAACGGAAAATATTTATAAAATTTACGCTGATTATCCTGTAATAGAGAAGGGCTTCTGTGACTTCCAGGTCAATATCGCTTGTCCCACAAATGTTAGGCGTTTTTATAAGCCACAAGTTAATTTTTTTGCCGACCACTATCGACCATTTATGCCGTTACCTAAAGCACAGGCTTATCCAATGCTAGAATGGGGCATGAATTGGTGTGTTTCTTCAAGTGAATATAATTATTTAACATTACATGCTGCCGTGTTGGCCGACAAAAACAACCAAGCTATTATTTTTCCGGCTCCTCCAGGATCAGGGAAAAGCACACTAACAGCCTATTTAGCTTATTCAGGATGGCGACTATTATCGGATGAAATGACGATTGTAGAATTAGCCAGTGGTAACGTACTTCCTTTTGTGCGGCCGATTTGTCTAAAAAATAATTCTATCCCTTTAGTGAAAAGCTGGTTTCCAGAAGTGCTTGCCACTAAAACGACATCGGATACATCCAAAGGCGACGTTGCCCATTTTAAGCCGCCGAGTGATAGCGTTAAACAGCATAAAGTCCCCGCATCGATTAAGGCTATTATTTTTCCTCGCTACGCTGCCAATTCTGATTTTAAAATATTTCAATTAACTAAAACACAAGCATTTAAAGCATTGGCGGAAAATAGTTTTAACTACAATGTCCTAGGTTCCGATGGCTTTAACACAATAGTGCAGCTATCTGAGAACATTCCCTGCTTGGAAATTGAATATCAAGAGTTACAAGAAGTCGAACGATTTCTAGCTGAAGGTGATTTCAGTTGAGCCAGTCCAAACTATCCATTGATTTTACTAAACTATTATCTGCCCCCGAAACACTAAACCTATCAGTGTTAGATTGGGAAGCAATGATTCGCATTGGCCGCAAAACGGGAATGCTTCCCAGGATCTTCAATAGCTTAGAAAAAAGTAGTTTGTTCGAATCACTTCCTGACTATGCCAGACATCACATACATTCTTCTATTATTTATGCTAAGGCACAGGCTCAGCAAGTACGATATGAAGTAGCTGAATTATTGACTATTTTAACCAATAATGAATATCAACCGGTTTTTCTAAAAGGTGCAGCTTATGTTTTACTTGAGCACCCCGTTGGAAAGGGCAGAACCTTTTCTGACATTGATATTTTAGTATCTAAAGATATGCTAGCTCGAGCAGAGAGCAAGCTGTTAGTTTACACTTGGTTTCCCGAGCCCCATGATGAATATGATCAATATTACTATCGACAATGGGCACATGAAATTCCGCCGCTACGTCATGCTTCCAGAGGAACCGTTGCTGACGTGCACCATAATATATTACCCCCCATTAGCGGCAGAGCACCCAATATTGAATACTTTAATCAAACCCGAGTGACTACCGAATCGGGTGCGCAGGTGTTCTCACCTCCAGCTCTAACATTGCATAGTTTGGTGCATTTATTTTTTGAAGAAGACTTTAGTAAGGGTTTTCGGGATTTAAGTGATTTACATTTGTTTTTCGTTGAACATCAGCACGATAAAGAATATTGGTCTGAACTACTTAAATTAGCTACTGAGACCGGCTTTTGTCGGGAACTGTTTTTTGCCTGTCGTTATTGTGAGAAGCTATTTACCTCTCCTGTTCCTGCTACTTTTAGTATGGCGTTAGTGAATTACAGTCCCACACCATTACGACTAAAGTTTAACGACTGGTTATTTTTACGGGTTTTACAACCTGCTCACCCATTGTGCAATACTCGCAGTACCAGCTTAGCCCGCTTTATCGCCATGCTCCGCGGTCATATTTTGAAAATGCCTGCGCACATTTTACTTTATCACCTAAGTCACAAATTATATAAAAGCCTGATAGAAGGATTGCTAGGCAAACAAAAATCTAAATGGCAAACTGAACAACAAAATACAGATCAGGCATGATGCAAGATCGCATTTAATAGGTGAATTATGCTGGCTGAAGTCGGTTACTTAATCAGCGCGTTAGGCTATTGTTTATTTTTATTATTATTATTCACCACACGCAATAATGGCTTACCGAAAAAGTTACTAATATTGGGGGTGTCAGCTAATCTTTTTGCTGCTGCGTTTTATGCAGCAAATCAATGGTTTCCTACCGTTTTAAATGTGGCACTGTTGTTAGAGAGTATTAAATCTCTCATCTGGCTTGTGTTTATTGCATCCTGTCTTAAAGGTGATCAACAGTCATTACTGAATATTCTGAGAATACCGCTTAATTTAGTCATTATTAGTATTCCGCTTATTGCGCTAGTGGTTGCAGTCTTGCCTATCTCCAATCCTGAAAACCTCCTGAAATGGCAGTATCTACTACATACTTTGATGAGTTTAGAAATGTTAATTTTGCTCGAAACATTCTACCGTCAAGCTGATCAGGAAAGATGGGCATACAAGCCTCTCGTATTAGCCTTGGGAGGGATTGCGTTATTTGATTTTGTGTTATTTTCTGAAGCCTCAATGCTCAATCAAATTGATCCCATGTTATGGGAAGCAAGAGGATATATATTCGCCGCATTACTGCCTTTTCTCGTCGTGGCAATCCGTCGTATCAAGCATTGGGGGATCGATATTTTTGTTTCCCGCGACGTTGTTTTACATAGCTCGCTATTAGTCGTAGCAGGGTTATATCTATTTATAATGGCTTTGGCAGGTTATGCCATTAAATTAGTCGGTGGTAACTGGAGTAATGTGATCCAGGTTGTGTTTGTTTTCCTCTCACTCACCTTGTTAGCCGCACTGTTTCTGTCTAATCAATTTCGCACCAAGGTCAAAGTTTTTATTACCAAGCACTTTTTTGCCAATCAATTTGATTATCGCGAAGAATGGTTATCCCTGACTCAAAAACTAGAAAATAGTGAAGAGTCCATCACCGATTTTTACCAGACAGCGACGATTAGTTTAATGGATGCGATTAATTGTAATTCAGGCATGTTAATTAAGTTTCGCGATAACAATATGCAATGCTTAGCACAACTAGAACATGACGATCTTAGCCAAATTGATATTGAGCTATTAAATCAGGTTTTACCCTTTATCAAGCAGTCTCAATGGATAGTTGATATTGAACAACTGCGCTCCAAACCCTTTGAATATGAAGGTCTAAAAGTCAATCATGCCTTACTGAATGGCTGCTCTTTCCAATTGATTCTACCGGTATTTCAAAAAGATCAACTGTGGGGATTAGTGCTGATTCAGGATAAAGATGGAAAACGCTTATCGCTGAACTGGGAATTACGTGATTATTTAAAAGTCGTTACCGCCCAAGTGGCCAGCTACTTGTTTCAGCATGAAGCCTCAAAAGAACTGGCAGAAAATGCCCAGTTTGCGGCTTTTAGCCGCATGTCGGCTTTTGTATTACATGACTTAAAAAATGTGTTGGCACAAATTGACTTAATCTTAAGCAATGCAGAACAGCATAAAAATAATCCGGAATTTATCGACGATACCTTCGAAACATTGCAGCATACCAAGTCCCGCATGGAGAAGATGTTACGCCAGTTAACCGATAAAAAGGATTCTAACCATGAGCACTTGCGACCCTGTATTATATCGGCATTAGTACAGGATATTGTCGATCAGCGCTGTCAAACATTAAACCCTGTTCCAGAAATAAATATTGTTAAAGATCAACAACTAATCCTAGACTCGGATAAACTTGGCAATGTACTGTATCATCTGATTAATAATGCTCAGCAAGCAACGGATGATCAAGGTAAAATTTCTATTACCCTAGATTGTGATGATACACAAAAAACCGCGATTATTGTTATTGCCGATAACGGTTGCGGTATGACGGATGACTTTATTCAAAATAGATTGTTTAAACCATTCGACACCACTAAAGGTAATGCAGGTATGGGTATCGGTGCCTATGATGCCAAAAACTATATAGAAAAAATGGGTGGCCGTATCGACGTTTCCAGTGACGTTGGTAAGGGTTCCAGCTTTACTTTATATATACCGACTCAGTAACACGGGGAAACAGACATAATGGAAAAAGTTCTGGTAGTCGATGACGATTTAGGAATTCAAAAACAGTTAAAATGGAGCTTCAGCGATTATGAAATCTTGTTTGCTGATGATCGAGCCAGCGCCATTGCCCAGCTACGTCGTCATGAACCCAAAGTCATTACCCTGGATTTGGGACTTCCACCGGATCCTGCTAATGCCACGGAAGGGTTAAAAACGCTGGCCGAGATTTTATCCTTAGCGCCACAAACAAAAGTCATTGTTGTCACCGGTAATAACGATAAAGAAAATGCCTTAAAGGCCATTAATTTAGGGGCTTATGATTTCTACCATAAGCCCATTGATTCAGACACCATTAAGGTCATTGTTAATCGAGCGCTTAATTTATTCCAAATCGAAGAAGAAAATCGCCTACTGAGTCAAACGGCTTCTGCGATGGGAACAATTATTGGAACCAGCGATGCCATTCAAAAAGCAATCAGAATGGCCGAAAAAGTGGCTAAAACCAATATTTCTACATTAATCCTAGGTGAAAGTGGTACGGGAAAAGAAGTGTTTGCTCGTACTATTCACGATAGTAGCGAGCGCAGAAATAAACCATTTGTGGCAATTAACTGCGCCTCGATTCCAGAAAACCTACTGGAAAGTGAGTTGTTTGGTTATGAGCGGGGCGCGTTTACCGGCGCCAATAAGACCACCAAAGGCAAAATTGAATGTGCAAATGGAGGCACCTTATTTTTAGATGAAATAGGCGATATGCCAATCGGTTTGCAAGCCAAAATGCTACGTTTCTTGCAAGAGCGGATTATCGAACGAATAGGCGGTAGACAAGAAATCCCGGTGGATATTCGCGTCATTTGCGCCACTCACCGCAACCTTTCCACCATGGCAGATAATGAAACTTTCCGTGAAGATTTGTTTTTCCGCATCAGTGAAATTTCAATCAATATTCCGCCTTTGAGGGAGCGGGGCAATGACATTATGCTGTTAGCCAAATCCTTCTTAACGGACTATAACCAAGAATATAATCAGAATCTTAAAGGGTTTTCCGAAGATGCCATTGCTGCCATGATGCAACACCGCTGGCCAGGCAATATCCGTGAATTACAAAACAAGCTTAAATCATCCATTATTATGGCAGAAGGCAGCATGATTACTGCCGACGATTTAGGTTTAACTCACGATGCATCTGTGGCCAGTATGGCCAAACTAAACTTACGTGAAGTGCGCGAAGAAGCAGAAAGCAATGCGATCCGTGCGGCCTATCAACTTAGTGAACAAAACATATCAAAAACCGCTGAGTTACTCGGTGTAACCCGCCCAACGTTATATTCGCTTATCGATAAATATAACTTAGGTGAGCTCAAAACGGCAGAAACCTAACCCTATTCCACCGTTACCGATTTAGCCAAATTACGGGGCTGATCCACATCTGTCCCTTTAATCACTGCCACATAATAAGACAATAACTGTAGCGGAATGGTATAGATAATCGGTGCGATGATTTCATCCACATGGGGGACATTAATCACCCGCATGGTTTCATCGCTTTGAAAGTTGGCATCTTTATCCGCAAACACATACATAATACCGCCGCGGGCACGGACTTCTTCCACATTGGATTTAAGTTTTTCCAGCAATTCATTATTAGGTGCAACAACAATTACCGGCATGTGCTCATCAATCAATGCCAGTGGACCATGTTTTAGCTCTCCTGAAGCATAAGCTTCCGCGTGAATATAGGAAATTTCTTTGAGTTTTAATGCCCCTTCCATAGCGATCGGATATTGATCACCACGACCTAAAAATAAGCTGTGATTTTTATCAGCAAACTCTTCGGCAAGTTGTTCAATCTCTTCGCTGAGTGTCATTACTTCTTCTAACTTGGCAGGCAGAGTATGCAAGGCTGAAATAATCTTGCCAAGTTGAGCCGGGCTAGTGCCATTGTACTTGCCAATTGCAGCGGTGAGCATCAACAAACCAGTTAACTGGGTAGTAAACGCTTTTGTTGAAGCAACGCCGATTTCAGCGCCAGCCATGGTCATAAAGGCTAAGTCAGATTCACGCACCAAAGATGAACCCGGCACATTACAAATGCTTAAACTGGCCATATAACCCAATTCTTTAGCCAATCGCAGTGCCGCTAACGTATCAGCGGTTTCTCCGGATTGGGAGATCGTCACCAATAGACTATTAGGATGTACATAGGATTTACGATAACGGAACTCAGACGCGATCTCGATATTACAAGACACATTTGCGTGCTGTTCCAACCAATAGCGAGCGGTCATGCCTGAATGATAGCTAGTACCACAAGCGATAATTTGTACATGTTTAACTTTGGCCAAAATATCATCGGCTTTTATCCCGAACACCTCAGTATTAACATCATATTCGCTAATTCGGCCTTGCAAGGTATTGCGCACAACAACCGGCTGCTCGTGAATTTCTTTTAGCATATAGTGACGATATCCTGCTTTGTCACCGGCATCATGCTGAATATCCGATTCAATCACTTTACGCTGTACTGCGGCGCCAGATTTATCATAAACCGAGACTTTGGTACGGCTAATTTCAGCTACATCACCTTCTTCCAAAAAGATAAATCGACGGGTTACCGGCAATAACGCCAGCTGATCAGACGCGATAAAATTTTCACCTATACCTAATCCAATCACCAACGGACTACCTGAACGAGCTACCACGACTTTATCTGGATTATGCTTATCCATCACCACTGTGCCATAAGCGCCTTCAAAGGTTTTAACCGCGCTTTGTACAGCAAAGAGCAAATCATCGGTTTGCTGTAATGCTTTGTCTACCTGATGCGCAATGGTTTCAGTATCCGTATCCGAGCTAAAGCGATATCCCTCGGCACTTAATTCGGTACGCAGAGTTTGGTAGTTTTCGATAATGCCATTGTGCACTACGGCGATACGTTCGGTAGAGAAATGCGGATGTGCGTTAGCTTCAGTGACACCACCATGGGTTGCCCAACGAGTATGTGCAATACCGATAGAGCCTCGCACCGGATTAGCCTCCAATGCGTTAGCCAATTCCTGAACTTTACCGACTCGGCGTACCCTATGGAGATTATTGTCATGATCTAAAACAGCCACACCGGCAGAATCATACCCACGGTATTCAAGACGCCTTAATCCTTCGAGTAAAATCTCAACAACGTTTCGTTCCGCAACTGCACCAACTATTCCGCACATAACTAGCTCCATTTATCCTTGTTCAGCGCAAATAACTTTTACGCCCTGTTGTTCAATTCGAGTACGCGCTGACGATGATATGTCCGAATCTGTTACTAGCACAGAAATCATCGACCAGGGCAGTTCAATATTAGGTATTTTATGTTCCAATTTGGCGGATTCAGCCATCACAATGACTTCACTGGCCACGTCAGCCATAACCCGACTTAAATTGGTTAATTCATTAAAAGTAGTGGTGCCTTTATCTAAATCGAGGCCGGCTGCCCCTAGAAAGGCTTGATCAAAGTTATATTCACGCAATATCTTTTCAGCCATTTGCCCCTGAAAAGAACGGGATTGATTATCCCAAGTACCGCCTGTCATCAGTACCGTAGGTTCATTTTTATCATCAACTAATGTTTGTGCGACATGCAGGGCATTGGTCATCACGATAAGACCTTGCTTATGCGATAAATAAGGTAATAATGCGGCTGTCGTACTGCCGCTATCAATGACAATACGGCTATGATCGTGAATAAG